>SMWH01000163.1 GCA_004357005.1 Gammaproteobacteria bacterium | reverse complement strand
TGGGAGTTTCGAGTCCGGCGGCGGTGGTGCCGGGATGGGCGGCGCCGTGTTCAATTTCGGCGGCCTGGCCATTTCCATCAACTCCACGTTTTCCGGCAATGCCGCCATCGGCGGTACCGGGGTGGACGATCCTGCTCCCGACCCCAAGGGGAGTGGAGGATCTGCCCAGGGCGCGGGTCTTGGCGGCGGCATCATCAATGTCAGCGGCTTCCTGTTCATGAACAACACCACCCTGTCGGGCAACCGTGCCGATGAGGGCGGTGGCGCCGTGTTCCACCTGGAAGCCGGGAACCTCGATCCTTTCTGCGAGTTC
Organism: Gammaproteobacteria bacterium; assembly: GCA_004357005.1. GTDB lineage: Bacteria > Pseudomonadota > Gammaproteobacteria > SMWH01 > SMWH01 > SMWH01. The sequence continues at coordinate 14,387 of SMWH01000163.1, read as the reverse complement.
AAGGGGATCATCAACGGGGGGATCTGTGACTGCGGTGCGATCACCGGTATCTTCGACAGCGTTCTGGCCAACTCCCTGAACAGCGCTACGGACTTCGACGGCGACGCCATCAGCGAGTCCTGTTTCGATCGCAAGGGAATTGCGCCCGGGGTAGCCGTCGCAAATTCACTCATCGAAACCTTCCTTGTCAAGAGCCGGATCGAGAAAGGCGGCACGAATATCATCACCGGCGTGGACCCGGAACTGGGTGCGCTGGGCGATAACGGTGGCCCCAGCAATACTCACCTGCCCCTGCCGGGCAGTCCGGTGATCGATGCGGTGATCACGCCCCCCACGCCCAAGACCGGAAACCTGTCTGTCGACCGGCTCAGGGCCAAGGGCTTCGTCTTTGTGCCCGTGTTCTGCGAGGACCGGGACCAGCGCGGGGTATCGCGCATCCAGCTCGCCGAGTGCGACATGGGCAGCGTCGAGGTGCTGCCGGGCACCATCACGATCTGCAAGGACACCGTGCCGGCCCCAGTTCTCAAGAACGGCTCGGGCTTCCCGTTCAGCGGTGACCTGGGCAATTTCTTCGTGGAACCGGGCTTTTGCACCGACTTTTTAGATCTGGTGCCGGACGACTACACGGTGATGGAGAACGATCCCGAGCCCTTCTTCTATCTGGACTCCATCCAGTGCCAGTCCGACGGGCCCAACAGCACCTGGGTGATCGATGTGGCCACCCGCAGCGTGGACATCACGCTGTGGGAGGATGAAATCGTGACCTGTACCTTCACCAACCTGGAGGGGGGCACGATCATCATCACGAAGAACACCGATGTGCCCACGCTGGAACTGTTTGGCTTTAATACCGACATCCCGATCGTGCCGGCTCCCAAGGACGTGGCCCCCGAGACAGCGAAGGGACCGGGGCCGGATTTCACCCTGGCCAGCGGGGCGTCGCAGCAGTTCGATTTCGTCGAACCGGGAACTTACACGGCGAGCGAGGTCGATCCGTTCCCGCTGAACTTCGAGTTGGTGGGCATTTCCTGCGACGACGGTAACAGTACCCAGACGGGCCAGTTCACCGCCACGATCAACCTGGAGCCCGGGGAAACGGTGGAGTGTTTCTTCAACAACGAGGAGCTGGACGCCCAGTTGAGCCTCGGGAAGAATGCCGAGGGCGTGCCGACGGATGCTTTTGTCGGTGACCAGTACGTCTACCACCTGATCCTGACCAACAACGGCCCGGGGTTCGCCACCAACGTGGTGGTGCTTGATCCTCTCTCACCCCTGATCGCGTTCGTGAGCAGCGCCTGCGCCACCGAGGACCCGCCGGGGACGGTGCGCTGGGAGGTGGGCACGATCCTGGCCGGGCAGTCCCTGTTCTGCGATTTCACCGTCGAGATCCTGGACATCGGGATCATCGAGAACGTGGCCTTTGCCGATGGTGATCAGGGCGACAGTGGTGGAGAGAATGAGGGTCGCGTGATCGTCAAGGGCGCGACACCGACCATTCCGACGCTGGGCCCCTGGGCCCTGGGGCTCCTGGCCCTGGTGCTGGGTTTTGCCGGTGTTGCGAGAATACGCCGGCGCTAGCCCGCGTCAGGTCTGACTGAAGCTCTGCCCGGCCCCGGAATTCCGGGGCCGGGTTTTTTTTCGGCCGCCTGATCTGGATCAAGTCGCCGGCCGCGGCCTGATCGCGGCCCTTGGAACCCTGATGGCAAACCCCATGTAAGGGGCACGAGAGAATCCCGGATATTTGGAGGTATTACATGAACATCATTCGTTATGAACCATTTGGCCTGAGGGGCCTGGACTCACCCTTCAACCGCATGTTTCGCGGCTTCGTCGGCCAGGACGACGGCGACGAGTCGAACGTGGTCACCAGCCGCTGGATGCCGCTGGTGGACGTTCAGGACGCAGGCGATCACTTCCTGCTGGAAGTGGACGTCCCCGGCGTCAAGGCCGAGGACATTAATGTCACTATGGAAAACGGTGTGCTGAACATCGAAGGTGAACGGCAGCACGCAGAGCGCACGGAAGAGAAGGGATATTCCCGCATCGAGCGCAGCTTCGGTTCCTTCCACCGGCGTTTCAGCCTGCCTGAAACCGCCGACGCGGATGCCATCGACGCCAAGGTGGATGACGGCGTGTTGCGCATCAGCATCGGCAAGGCCAAGAAGGCGCAGCCGCGCCGGATCGAGGTCAAGACCTGACGATCGTTCGAGTATTTGACTAAAAGCGGTTTGCTACCCGCACAAAGGGGTCCCATGCATGGTGTGGGGCCCCTTTTTCGTGTGCGTCATTGAAGCGCCGCCAGAAGCGCCACACCCAGCAACACCCGGTAGATGACGAAGGGCGTCATTCCCGCGCGCTGCACGAAGCGCAGGAACCAAGCGATGGTCAGATAAGCGGTAACCCCGGAGCACAAAAAGCCCACGGCGAACTCGGGACCCAGGTGGAAACTGGCGGCATCCATGTGCAGCGCCTGCCACGCGCCCGCCGCGCCGATGGCCGGGATGGACAACAGGAACGCGAAGCGGGCGGCAGCTTCGCGCGTCAGCCCCATGAAAAGCCCGGCGGTGATGGTGATGCCCGAGCGTGACGTGCCCGGGATCAACGCCAGCACCTGGGCCAGCCCAATGACAATCGCATCTTTGCCGTTCAGTGTTTCAATCGTGCGTACCCTGGCGCCGAGGCGATCGGCTGCCCATAACAACAGACCGAAGGCGATACTTGCCCAAGCAATCACCCGGGCGTTGCGGGCAACGGTTTCCACCATGTCGGCCAGAAAAAACCCGGCGATGAGCAAGGGGATGGTGGCGACCATCAGATAGGCCAACAACCTGTGACCCGCGGTGTTGCCGGGTGTGATCATATCCATCAGATCGCGGCGAAAATACACGACGACGGCAACCAGCGTGCCGGCGTGCACCGCCACATCGAAGGCCAGACCCTGGTCCGGCCAGCCCAGCAGCTGACTGGTGAGGATCAGGTGCGCGGAACTGGAAATCGGCAGGAACTCAGTGAGTCCCTGCACGACAGCCAGGACAATGACCTGCCACAGGTCCATTCAGGAATTTATCCCAGGGAGAAGGCTGGGGTAGCGTGCAGCGTGGCCCATGGGGCGTCAAGCGCCCCGTGTGCGGGCACAAAAAAAGGGCCCGCCTTGCGGCGGGCCCTTTTATCGTCAAGGTTACGGTTGCGCCGCGAGGTCTTCGCACATCACATCCGGTGTGATGCGCTCGATCGGGTACTCGCCGGTCAGGTTCTTCGACGGGATGTCGTATTCCACCATGGCGTCGAAGCAGCCGGAGAAGGTGAAAATGAACGTGGCATAGGACTCGACCGGAAAGAACGGCGGCAAGGGGTCGTCAAAGGCCCCGCCGAACGGCCGGTCGGCCATGACCGTCACCGTATTACCCACGATCTCGGCGGCGCCCACCAGCCACATCTGGTTGCCGAAAAATTCGGGATCGCCACCTTTCTGCACGAGCAGCGGCGGATAGGTGAAGTTGTAGGCCACCATGAGCGGCGGATCCAGGCCCGGGAGGATCTCGAACAGCCAGCCCTGCCCCAATGTCGCCAGGTTCGCCCAGGAACCGGTGATGCCGAAGTTGACGAGGAAGCCGTCGTCGTCATCGTCGTCATCGTCGTCGTCATCGTCGCCACCCCCATCGCCAACGGTGACCGAACCCACCATGCCGAACAAAAAATTTGTACTACTGTGAGGTTCGCAACGATAGATATGTACCGCCGCCTCCGTGAAGGTGACCTCGTGTACCCACCCCGGCGGTTGGGGATTGCCGTCGGAGAAGCTGGCGAAGCTGCCATTCTGGGCAATGACGTTGTGGGTGCCTTCTGTGTTGGTCCAGCGTACGGTGTCGCCTTTCTGAATAACGATATCCTCAGGAGTGAACACATCGTTGGTCACCGCCACATCGATAGTCGCAGCACCGGCAGTGTTGACCAGCAGCGGGACCAGCAGTGAGAACAGGGTCAGGATTTTGGTCTTCATTTCCCCCTCCCAGGCAGTATTGGACTCCACCCCACCATACGCCCCTGATTGGGGGGGTTCAAATGGGGGTTGGATTCAACCGGGTCCCTTAGCCAAGATGCAATCCGAAGGCTGCCAAGGCGAAGCCAAAACAAGGGGGGGTACCAGTTATCGGCGATCCCAGGATCGTTTCCCCCGCAAGAGTGAGGTGCCCAGTTATCGGGCCGGTGTGATCGTCACCACCAACGCATTTGCCCGGGACCATTATTTGTTGATCCAGCAGGCCGTTGAAAGGCTCTCAGCTGAGTGCGAGACAAGGCAAAAATGGCCGACGAGAAAGCGGAATGTACACACAGTCAGTACATGAGCATTTTGAGTCGGTTTTTAACGCCGAATCGTGCCACCTGAGAGCTTTTCAACAGTCTGCTAGCAGCTGAGCCCGGCGAGTTCGGTGAGGCGCACGATATCCATCTGGCCGGACCCGAAGCTCACGGACTCATAACTCATGGAGCCGCTGTTGCAGCCATCGAACATGAAGGTGAGCGTCCCCCAGAAAGTGCGGTTGACGTCGTCCGGGTCGAAGGCCGGACCGAACACGCCCCCGTCGGTGATGAAACCCTGCACCGTCGCCTTCTCGCCCACGATATTGCCGACCCCCACGACCCAGATCTGGTTGCCGTCGGAGTCGTAGGTGAACCAGTAAACCACCAGTTGGCCGGTGGGCAATACCTCGATCAGAAAACCCTCCCCGTCCCGTAATGGCCCGCCATACCAGGACGCGGAATGCTGCGGGCCGATGGCCACCGTATCCAGCACCGGGGCACCGTCACTGATCAGGTAGACACCGCCGCTCTGGTCGGACACATAAACATTGCCCGCCTGGTCTTGACCAAATGTGACAATGAGAAAATCCGTGTCCGCCAGTTCCACGCCGCCACCCTTGACACCCCGGGCAAGACCCGAGTCCAGGCCCCAGATGCGGCCACTGCAATAGTCGCCGTAGAGATACAGGCCTTCCAGGGCCGGATAACGGCTGCCCCGGTACACGTGGCCACCGGTGATGGAGCATCCCTCGTCGTGGTTATAGGACTCCACCGGCGGCGTGTAGAGCAGGGGATTGCAGCCTGACAGAAAGCAGACCGGACCTTCCATCTCATTCCAACCGTAGTTCTCACCACCGGGGCTGTTGGCGGGTTGCCGGTTGATCTCTTCCCAGATGTCCTGGCCCACATCCGCGATGTAGAACTCGCCGGTCACGCGATCAAAGGCGATACGCCAGGGGTTGCGCAGCCCATACGCCCAGATCTCCTCGCGGGCGCCGCCTTTGGCGCCGGCGAAAGGGTTGTCCGCAGGAACGGCGTATCCGGGACCTCCCCCACTGACATCGATACGGAGAATCTTGCCCAGCAATGTGTTCAGACGTTGCCCGGCCCCCTGCGGATCGCCGGCGCCACCGCCATCACCGGAAGAGATATAGAGCATCCCGTCGGGCCCGAAGGCGATATGCCCGCCGTTGTGGTTGGACTGGGGCTGAGCGATCCGGATGATCTGTTGCTCACTGTTGGCATTGGCGACATTGGGATTCTGGTTGATACCGAAACGCGAAACGATCACATCCCCGTCGTTGTCGGTGTAATCCACATAGAAGTGATCCTTCGGCCCGAGCCCCGGCGGAAAGGCCATGCTGAACATCCCCCGCTCGCTGCCCCCGGATACCTGATCGCTGATATCGAGAAAAGGGTTCGGTAATACGCCGCCGTTGTCGTAGATCCAGATGACACCGCTGCGCTGCACGAGAAAAACCCGGTTGCTGCCATCATTGGCGTGGGTCACGTGCAACACCGAAGTCATGCCATCGGCGATGTCCGTGAACTGGAGGGCGATGCCGGCGCCTGCCGTGCCAGCCCACAAGATCAGGGCGGCGAAGCAAAATCTCGTCTTGTCCATGATTTCCTTGTGCTTGTGCTCCAGTTCCTATTCCAGCGACTTCAACCCCGACAGAACCGCTTCACGAGTCGCGATGATCTCCCGGCTGATGGCCGCCTCCGCCACCCCCGACCGGGCCCGGTCTTCGCTGAACAAATCGTCCACGTTCGCCCGCCAGACCTCGAACAACGCAGTACCGACCCCCGGCGTAGCCCCGGGCATGACGCCGCAGAGATCACGCACCATACCCACCTGGCCGAATCCCGAATACTAGTCTGTGGGATCGGGCATGTTTCCGTAATGACTCCGGTCAACCAGCACCTGCAATTCACCCAGTTCCCTGAGTATGGTGAAGGCGGCAAACCGGATATTCCGGTTTTCCTCGCTCATTTCGTTGCGGTAGGTGTTGTAGCCCAGGCTGCTGATGGCGATCACCAGGCTGATAATAGCCACCGCGTTAGCGTGCAATTGTTTCCTGAAACTGTCTGCCATGTAACTCGCCCTCATTCACCCACAAGATGCGCCCTGAGGCCATTTTCGGTATGGTTGGCGCGCCCCCCAGAATAACCGACCGGGATACCCCATGGACGCATTCAACACCTTCTTCGGCGCCATCAATGATTTCATCTGGCAGAACACCGTCCTGTACGTGGTTCTGGCGACCGGGGTCATTTTCACGGTCTGGAGCGTGTTCGGCCAGTACCGCTCTCTCACCCATGGGGTCGCGGTCACCCGGGGCAAATACGACGACAAGGACGACCCCGGCGCCATCAACCATTTCCAGGCGCTGTCGGCGGCCCTGTCGGCCACGGTGGGGCTGGGCAATATCGGCGGCGTGGCCATCGCCATCAGCCTGGGCGGGCCGGGCGCAGTGTTCTGGATGTGGGTCGTGGGTTTTTTGGGCATGGCCGTCAAGCTCACCGAGGTCACCCTGTCCATGCTGTACCGGAACACCGACGATCCTGACAACCCCCACGGTGGGCCCATGTGGGTAGTGCAGAAGTCCTTCGCCGAAATCAACCCGAAACTCAAAGGTGTGGGCACTTTTATCGGAGGGCTTTTCTGCGTCACCCTGCTGGTCTCGGCGATTACCGGGGGCAACATGTTCCAGTCCTGGAACGTCGCCGAGATTACCCATCAGTATTTCGGGATACCGACGATTTTCACCGGCACTATTCTGGCGATGCTGGTGGGCATGGTCATCATCGGCGGCATCAAGCGCATCGGCAACGTGGCTGGCACCCTGGTGCCGTTCATGTGCGGGGCCTATCTGATCGCGGGCATCACGGTGTTCATCGTGAACATCGAACAGATACCGGCTGCGTTTGGACTGATTTTCAGATCCGCCTTCAACCCGCTGGAAGCCACCGATGCCTTCATCGGCGGTTCCGCGGGATACGCGTTTTTCTGGGGCATGAAACGCGCGCTGTTTTCCAACGAGGCAGGTCAGGGCTCTTCGCCGATTGCCCATTCCGCGGCCAAGACGAGTGAGCCGGTGCGAGAAGGCATTGTCGCCGGACTTGAGCCGTTCATCGATACCATTGTCGTTTGCACGATCACGGCGATGGTCATTTTGACCAGCGGTGTGTGGAAACGCAGCGCGGAAGCCGAGTTCGCCGCCGCGCCCCAGGTCATCAGCGTCCCCGCGGGTGGCTGGGTGCTCGAAGATGTCCCGTTGCCGGAACGTCAGGGCGCCGACTGGGCCGACGGCCACAGCATCTATGTGGTGCTCGAAGGTGAAGCCAACGAGAGTTCCGGAAACAACCTGCACAAGCTGGAAGGGATCGTCGCCGAGCTCGAGGACGGCGGTTTCATTGTGGAGTGGCAAGTTCATGACAGCGAAACGCAGCCCACGCTGCGGGACAACCGGATCTTCGTGGCCTATCTGGGTGCCGCGTTGACCGGAAGAGCGTTTGACGTGTTTCAACCGGGGCTGGGCAAATGGCTCGTTACCATGGCTGCATGGCTGTTCGCTGTTTCCACGATGATCTCCTGGAACTACTACGGGGAACAGGGAATCGTCTACCTGTTCGGTCAACGGGGTGTAACGCCGTACCGGCTGATCTACATCATCCTGATCGTCGTGGCTACCCTGGGTTTCATGCGCACCGACGCCCAACTGGACGCTCTCACGAGCCTCGGTACCGGGGTGATGTTGTGGGTCAATATTCCGATTACCCTGTTTTTCGGTTACAAGGCCATGCGCGCCTATCACAACTATATTGGCCGGCTCAAAGCCGGGAAGTTCCATCCCCATGCGACACCGAAGATCGCGGATGTGGTATCGGGTCACGACGTCGAATAAGTCGAACTCTGCAGCGGTTCCTGCAGATAGGCGTGCGCTGCAACGACACAGCAAGCTGGCCGTTGAGCTCTCCAGGCATCCCGGAAATGACGCGCATCCGGCGGAAGTGACAAGAGGTTCCCGGACGGCGGCGTCTTGCATGAGCAAGGCGTCCGCTGCAGCGGGACGGCAAGCCGCCCGCTGAGCTCCCCGAGTAACACGGCACCCTGGGCGTCCGGCGGAAGTGACCTGGAGTCCCTTGGCGGCGGGATGGCACAGCCGCTCGCCCGTCGGGCTCCTCGACAACATCCCATCCAGCCTGTCTCCGTAGCGCTGGTACGGTGTCAGGCCTTTGTCCATGCGGCCTGGCACAGCTTGATCAGACATTGACCAACCCCATGATTTAGTGCTAATGTCTTAGTAGTTAGGTGACGGGGGGTCCAGAACCTTGATTACGGACTTTCCAGAAAGCTCTCAGGAGGCTGCGATGAATATCCTTGGCAAAATCTCACTCGCTTTGCTGACTCTGGCGGTAGTAGCTGCCTGCAGTTCAAACCCCCACCGCGCATTCGTCGGTGCGGGCGATCCGCATGCAACCCTGGTGACCAATTCACCGATCCATAACCAGCCCAGCATGTACTACTTTTTCAACGAGGGCGCCGCTGCGACCATCAACACGGAAGTCGAAGGCTCGATTTCATCGGCGAACGCCAAAATGGGTTCACGGGGCACACTCGTGAGCCAGAACCTGAAACCCGGCGAATACGTCTATCCGGTAACGCTGGTTGCCATTAACGGCAAGAACATTGTTTCGCCGCAACTGAGTTACTACGTCCGGCCCGGCGACCACAAGATCGTGGTGTCCATGGTCGTTCGCGTCGATGCGAGCTTGGCCAGATCCATCGAGCACCGCCAAAACGTGCGCGGGCATTTAGATATCAACGTCGAATCTGGCAAACGCTATTACCTCGGCGCCAAATACAATCCGATGGAAAGCCGGCGCACCCGGGACTGGGTTCCGGTGATCTACAAAATCGAAGACGGAAAGAGCTGAACGTTAACTCTGGTCCTTAACTTTGGTCAGGATCCCCCTTTCCTGGCCATCCCGGCCGTCCAGATTGTCTCCCGGCAATCTGGGCGGTTTTTTTATCCGCTCCCGAAAATGCCTTCCAGCAGCCTGGCGAAACGCGGATGATCGCGTATGTTATCGAGGTCCGGGTCGTTCTCCCACCAATCCCGATTCAGCGCCTGACCCGGTGCAGCCCGCTCAAGAAGATCCAGCGCCTTCTCGGTCTCGCCGAGGATCGAGTACAAACAACTGACGTTGTAGAGGCTGAAGGAATCGTTGGGATCGATGGCCAGGGCCCGATCGGCCAGCCTGAGAGCTTCGTCCTGCTTGCCCAAGTTCACCAGGGTCACCGCACTGAGATAGGCGGCACGGGCGTCGTCGGGATTGACCTCCAGTTGTCGCATGGCGCGTTTGTAACCTTCATTCGCGAAGCGTTCCATTTTCTTCTTGTCACCGGTTTTTCTGATCAATGCAGTGGCCAGTAACAGTGACTGGTAGTCCTCCGGCCGCACCTTGCTGGCCTTCTCGTACCAGCAAATGGCCTCCTCCGTCTTGCCCTGCTGTACCGAGACACGGGCGTAGTAGTAATAGGGTTCGAACAACTTGGGATTGAGCCGGATGGCGGCCCGGAAAGACTTTTCCGCGCGGGCGTATTTGCTGTTGATCATCAAAGCCAGCCCACGCGAGGCGTGCGCTTCGGCCAGATCCGGAGCCAGATCCAACGCCCGCTGGCTGGACTCCGACGCCTGGCGAATGTCCTTTTCGTCGCGCTTCAGGTACAGGCAGATCATCGAGCAGGTGTCGGCAAGACCAGCGTGCGCAGACGCAAATTCCGGATCCAGCGCAATGGCCTGGCTGAACATCTGCCGGGCGAATGCCAGGTTATTGGCCCCCAGCCGATGCAGGAATTTGCGCCCCCGCAGGTAGTGGTCATAGGCCCCTATGTCGGCGGTCGATTGCTTCTCGATCGCCAGTTGCTCACCGGTGCTGAGGCGAACCTCGAGGGCATCCACCACGCACTGGGCGATCTCGTCCTGGATGGCGAACACATCCTCGAGGCGCCGATCGAAACGTTGGGACCAGATGTGATAACCGTCGGATACCTTGATCAGCTGCGCCGTCACCCGGAGCTGGTCTCCCGCCTTGCGGACGCTACCTTCCAGCACGCTGGAAACGTTCAGCGCCTGACCGATGGTCCGCATATCCTCGCTGACATCCTTGAAGGCGAACGCAGACGTTCGCGAAGCCACATGCAGGCCCTTGATGCTCGCCAGGGCATTGATGATCTCCTCGGCCATGCCTTCGCAGAAATAGTCCTGATCCTTCTCCGGACTCATGTCAACAAAGGGCAACACGGCGATGGAAGACTCGGGCTGGGAATCGGCAGGGCTGGTGGATCCCTGGTCCAACCCCGGAGCGGTGCGATGGATACCGTCCGGTGTCACTTCCAGGGCCCAGGCCAGGACCATCGCGATGGGGAATCCCATCAGAAGAATCACGACCACCAGGGTGTTGGTCCACTCCGGCAGTTGCAAAGGCCTGAAAGTGGCTTCGGCGATCTGTATGAGTACCCAGGCGAGCAGGACGTAGCCGATAGCCACCTGGAACACTTTGCGGCGTCTCAGTTCCGCGAAATAGCGCGACAAAACCGGTGTCGATTCGGGCATGACAGATTTGTGGATGTGTTCGTGGATCGCGTTCATGTCAAGCGCCGGGAGCGGCCTCCCAACCTGTCAACAAGGCCCGAGTGATACTCCTCCAGCTTTAAACGATACGCCGCGGTATGGCAGGTCCCCCAGTGCCAGAAGCAACGGATAGCCTAGTAGGAATAGTCCGCGAAGGCGCGGTCTATGTCGCCCGCCCAGGGACCCTGGAAGCGTTCCAGTTTCTCCAGCGCCGGGCTGCGACCGCTTTCGACGATTTCGAAAAGGGGCCCGAGATAAATCGTTTCATCACGACCCTGGCTGTCCAGTCGGGCACGGCGACGCAAACCGGTTTCTGAGAGTTTCAGGACTTCGAGGGCGAACTCTCTCATCGTGGCTTGCGCTACCTTCGCTTTCAGGGCCTGCCGTGGCACTTCACGGCGCAGACGTTCATGCTCGGCCATGTCCCAGTCGCGAACCAGATCCCACGCGGCGTCAAGCACCTCGCTGTCGTACAGCAGGCCGACCCACAACGCCGGCAACGCACACAGAATGCTCCATGGCCCGCCGTCGGCGCCGCGCATTTCGAGGAAGGTTTTCAGGCGTACTTCGGGGAACACGGTGGTCAGGTGATCCGCCCAGTCCTTGAGAGTCGGGTGTTCACCGGGAAGAACCGGCAGTTTCCCGGCCAGAAAATCCCGGAACGACTGTCCCGCTGCGTCGATGTAATCACCATTACGCATCACGAAGTACATGGGCACATCGAGCATGTACTCCACATAACGCTCAAAGCTCATGCCGTCTTCAAATACAAAAGGCAACACGCCGGTGCGATCCGGGTCCGTGTCCGTCCACACGTGAGAGCGGTAACTCATGAAGCTGTTAGGTTGACCTTCTGTAAAGGGCGAATTGGCAAACAGCGCCGTGGCGACGGGTTGCAGAGCCAGGCTCACGCGGAACTTGCGCACCATGTCCGCTTCGGACTCGAAGTCCAGATTCGTCTGCACCGTGCAGGTACGCGTCATCATGTCCAGCCCGAGTGAACCGACGGTCTGCATGTAGCGGCGCATGATCTTGTAGCGCTCCTTGGGCATCCAGGGTATGTCTTCGCGTTTCCACTTGGGCTGGAATCCCATGCCGATGAAACCAACGGAGAGTTCGCGCGCCACCTGCTGAACCTGGTCAAGATGCGTGTGCACCTCCGAACAGGTTTCATGGACGGTTTCGAGCATCTCACCCGACAGTTCCAGTTGCCCACCGGGTTCCAGCGTAATGGAGCACCCCTCGCGGGCCAGCGCGATGGGCAGCCCGTGCTCCAGCACCGGTTCCCAACCGAAACGCTGCAGTCCCTCGAGCATGGCTCTGATACCCTGCTCGCCCTCGTATGCCAATGGGCGCAGATCATCCAGCCGGTAGCCGAATTTTTCGTGCTCGGTGCCGATGCGCCATTGGTGGCGCGGTTTGCAGCCCTGCTCCAGGTTCTCCACCAGTTGGCGCTTGTCGGCAATCGTGATAGTGGCGGGATCGGGTTTCACTGTGCAGACCAGACTTTGCGGGCGAACCAGTGTATAGCCTTTCGCTAATGCATGTAGAACACCCTCGGGCTAAACTAGCGGCCCTCGGAACCTGAGACGCGGGTCGAACGTCATGGACCATAGAAAAGCGGCAAGCCTGGTCGAACGCCAATGGGACGAGTCCATCGTTCCCGAACTGGTCGAATACATCAAGATTCCCAACAAGTCCCCCCACTTTGATCCCAAGTGGAGCGAGCACGGCTACATGGAAGATGCCGTGATGCTGATCGAGAAATGGTGCCGCAGCCAGCCCATCGAAGGATTGCGCGTGGAGGTTATCCGTCTCGACGGCCGCACGCCGCTGATCTACATGGAGGTTTCCGGCGCCGGTGACGACACGGTTCTGTTATACGGACACCTGGACAAGCAACCCGAGATGTCGGGGTGGCGCGAAGGCCTCGGACCCTGGAAGCCAGTACTTCAGAATGAGAAACTCTATGGTCGCGGAGGCGCCGACGACGGTTACGCTGCATTCGCGTCGCTAACGGCGATTCGCGTTCTTAAGGAGCAAAAACTCCCGCATGCCCGTTGCGTGATTCTCATTGAAGCCTGCGAGGAAAGCGGGAGTTACGACCTTCCGTATTACATCGATGCGCTGGCGGACCGGATCGGCAAACCCAGCCTGGTGGTGTGCCTGGATTCCGGTTGTGGCAATTATGATCAGCTGTGGCTGACCACGTCGTTACGCGGCATGGCGGCGGGACATTTAACCGTGGAGCTCATCAGCGAAGGCGTGCACTCGGGTGATGCAAGCGGCATCGTGCCTTCGAGCTTCCGCGTCATCCGGCAACTGCTCAGTCGTCTGGAAGATGAAAACACCGGCCGGATTCTTCCGGATGCTTTCAATGCCGAGATCCCGCGCCAACGTGTCACACAGGCGGAAAAAGCCGCCGATGTCCTCGAAGACGGGGTCTACACGAAATTTCCATTCCACGACGGCGTGCGTCCCGCCGGCAAGGATCTGGCGGAACTGGTACTCAACCGCACCTGGCGTCCGGCACTGTCGGTGATCGGCGCGGAGGGTTTGCCGGGGCTGGAAAACGCCGGTAATGTTTCGCGCCCGGTGACGACGCTGAAGCTGTCCATGCGTCTTCCGCCGACGGTTGATGGCGAACAGGCTTCCGAGTCCATGAAACAGATTCTGGAAGCGACACCTCCCTATAACTCAAAAGTAAATTTCGAAACGGACCAGGCCGCCTCCGGCTGGAACGCGCCGGAGCTGAGTGAATGGTTGGCGAAATCAGTGAACGACGCATCGCTGGAATACTTCGGCGCCGAAGCGTGCTACATGGGTGAAGGCGGCACCATCCCCTTCATGGCCATGCTGGGTGACAAGTACCCCGACGCTCAGTTTCTGATAACGGGCGTGTTGGGGCCCCATTCCAACGCCCACGGGCCGAACGAATTCCTGCACATCCCCACAGGCAAAAAACTTACCTGCTGTGTAGCCCGCGTGCTCCACGACCACTTCCGCAAAAACAACGGGTAACAATACTACGACAGCCTATCCGGGAACGCCGTCGTCAGCCGGCTAGTCAGCTGCGTAGACCCGTTTTCCGTCCAACCAGGTGGACAACACCCGGGTAGCGGGAATTTCCTCCGCCGGAATACTCATGATGTCGGCGGACAGAACAACGAAATCAGCTCGCTTGCCCACCTCAAGGGATCCAATCTGCCGTTCCTGAAACGCCGCATAGGCCGCATCCAGCGTAAAGGCCTTGAGAGCTTCTTCGCGGGTGAGCCGTTCTCCCGGGTACCAGCCTCCCTCGGGCCAGTTCTTCAGGTCCTGCCTCGCGACCGAGGCATGGAATCCCAGCAGCGGAGCGACTCCTTCCACGGGAAAGTCCGATCCGAAAGCCAGCCGGGCCCCCGTGTCCAGGAGCTTCCTCCATGCGTATGCGCCCTGTATCCG
>SMWH01000162.1 GCA_004357005.1 Gammaproteobacteria bacterium | reverse complement strand
GGGCCTTCGTCACTCTGGTTGCGCGACCTTCTTCGTTTCTCGCTTCGTTTCTCGGCGGCGTCGCACCTTTTCCTACCGCATCGACTCTCTCTACCGCTTCGGCCTCGAGGGCTTGGGGCCCACGACCGGATTCGAACCGGTGACCTCTTCCTTACCAAGGAAGTGCTCTACCGACTGAGCTATGTGGGCGTTCAACTTGTATGTACTCAGTCAGCCTTCGTCTGGAGCGGGCGATGGGAATCGAACCCACACCATCAGCTTGGAAGGCTGAGGTTCTACCATTGAACTACGCCCGCAGCCAAAAACGTCCACCTCTCATGTGGTGGAGGGGGGAGGATTCGAACCTCCGAAGTCAGTGACAGCAGATTTACAGTCTGCCCCCTTTGGCCGCTCGGGAACCCCTCCCAGCAAGCAAGCCGGCAATTTTGACGCCGGCCCTCAGACCTGTCAATAGCAAAAATCGGGCCGAACCCACGATGTATGGGGACAGTTACCTCATTAAATCGGGGACAGTTACCTCATTTCCTGGTCTGGCTGCCCGCCGAGCCCGGGTTCTGAACGGAAATGAGGTAACTGTCCCCGATTTCCGATTTAATGAGGTAACTGTCCCCATTCATCAGTCAGACATTAAACCGGAAATGAATGACATCCCCTTCCCGAACCACGTAGTCCTTCCCTTCGGAGCGAAGCTTCCCAGCTTCCCTGGCGCCGCTTTCGCCGCCGCAGGCCACGAAATCCTCATAACTCGCCACTTCGGCCCGGATAAACCCCCGCTGGAAGTCCGTATGAATCCTCCCGGCCGCCTCCGGCGCCCTGGCCCCGGCCCTGACCGTCCACGCCCGGGCCTCCTTGGGGCCAGCGGTGAAAAAGGTCTGTAGCCCCAGCAGGCGGTAACCCGCGCGGGTCACCCGATTCAGACCCGGTTCCTCGAGTCCGAGTTCCCCGAGAAACTCCTGCTGATCCGCGGGTTCGAGTTGGGCCAGTTCAGCCTCCACCGCGGCACAGACCGCGACCACCTCCGCGCCTTCCTGCGCGGCATGGGCCAAAAGAGATTCGACAGCCGGGTCCGCCTGCAGATGGTTTTCGGACACATTGGCGATATAGAGCACCGGTTTGTCGGTCAGCAGCTGCAAGGTCCTGAGAGCGGCCTTTTCTTCCCCGGAGGACTCCAGCGCCCGGGCCGGCTGGCCGGTATCCAGGTGATCCCGCAGGCGTTTGACCAGGTCGCGCCAGGCCATGTCGTCCTTGTCCGCGGTCCTGGCCTGGCGCTCGGCCTTGACCAGTGCCCGCTCGACCGTATCCATATCCGCCAGGATCAGTTCCGTATTGACGGTTTCCACATCGGACATGGGATCCACTTTGCCGGAGACATGCACCACATCGTGGTCGGAAAAGCAGCGCACGACGTGCCCGATAGCGTCGGTTTCCCGGATATTGGCCAGGAACTGATTGCCCAACCCTTCCCCCCTGGAGGCCCCGGAGACGAGCCCGGCAATGTCCACGAATTCCATGCTGGTCGGCACCACTTTCTTCGGCTGCACGATCCCGGCAATGCGGTCCAGGCGCGGGTCGGGCACCGGAACCATGCCAATATTGGGGTCGATGGTGCAGAAAGGATAGTTCGCAGCCGCGGCCGCCGAACGGGTCAGCGCGTTAAAAAGCGTGGACTTGCCCACGTTGGGTAGACCCACGATACCAAGTCGAAATCCCATGGTTATCCCACTTCCGTGTGGCGGAACGCCTATTCCGCTGGTTTCGATTCCGTATGAAGTTCTGTTGCGGCTTTGTCGAAGTCGCCCGCAAGGACCATCGGCATCACATCGAGTACCCGCTCAATGGCGTCGCGTATCGCGCGCTCATCATCGGCGCCGGGTCGTCCCAACACCCAGGGCGTGACCGCATCCCGGTCGCCGGGATGCCCGATCCCTATGCGTACCCGGGTAAAACCCCGGCTTCCCAGATGCACCTCAACATCCCGGAGGCCGTTGTGACCGCCGTGGCCGCCATCGCGTTTCAGACGCACCGTCCCCGGCGGCAAATCCAGGTCGTCGTAAGCCACGAGGATCTCCCCGGGCTGCACCTTGTAAAACCCGGCAATGCGTGCGACCGCGTAGCCGCTCTCATTCATGAAGGTATCCGGTTTGAACAACCGCAGCTCCCCGGAGCGGGCAACCGCTCCGGAGAACTTCGACTCGTCCTTGAACGCTTCCCCCAGACGCCGGGCGAGGCCATCAGCGAACCAGGAACCGGCATTATGCCGGGTCCCTGAATAACGCGGGCCTGGATTTCCCAGGCCCGCAATGAGTCGGATGGTTGAAGCCACCTCGGATCAGGGGGATCAGCTTTCGCCGTCGCCCTTGCCTCCATCTTCGGAAGCAGCGCCTTCCGCCGGCGCTTCGCCCTCTTCGCCTTCCACGGCTTCGCCTTCCAGCTCCTCGACTTCCTCTTCCTCCTCGACAACTTCCTGCACGTGCGCCGCCGTTACCATGGGCTCGGCAAGCTCAACTTCGTTGGCTGCCAGGATCACGCCGTCGGGCAGTTTCAGATCCGACAGAGGAATCGTGTCGCCCACGTCAATCGTCGAGAGATCCACCTCGATGAACTCGGGCAGGTGCTCAGGCAGGCAGCTGACTTCCACGGCGGTGATCTGGTGAGAGATAACCACCCCGGACATCTTGCCGGCCGGAGACTCGTCCTGGTCAACAAAATGCAGCGGCACGTTCATGCGCACCTTCTCCGTCGCAACGATGCGCTGAAAATCCACATGCTGAACAGTAGGACGCACAGGATGGCGCTGAATGTCGCGCAACACCACCTTCTGGCGCTTCTCGCCCACTTTGAGTTCCAGAATTTTCGAGTAAAAAGCTTCGTTGCTCAGGGCAAGCATCAACTCGTTCTCGTCGAGCGTCAGCGTTGCCGGCTCCTTGCCGCCACCATAGACGACAGCGGGGACCTGACCGGCCCGACGCAGGCGGCGGCTCGCACCTTTCCCCTTGTCGTTCCGGAGTTCTGCGTTAATTTCAACAGTTGCCATTGGCATTGACTCCTTTGTTGCTTCCTTTTCCGGTTTCCGCGACCAGAAACCGGCTCAAAAAATCAGTCCACGTACAGTGAACTGACCGATTCGCCTACTTCCATTCTGCGAATCGTTTCGGCAAGCATCTGAGCAACGCTCAGTTGCCGAATTCGATCACACTCGGCCGCGTCCCGGCTCAACGGAATCGTGTCCGTTACCACGACCTCGTCCACGTCGGACGATGAAATATTTTTGACCGCCGGCCCGGACAATACCGGGTGTGTGCAATACGCCACCACCCGGGTGGCGCCGTGTTCTTTGAGTGCGGAAGATGCCGCACACAGTGTCCCGGCGGTATCGACCATGTCGTCCACCAGGATACAAACCTTTCCTTCCACTTCACCGATGATATTCATCACCGTAGCTTCATTCGCTTTGGGCCGACGCTTGTCAATGATCGCCAGGCCCGTGTCATCCAGTCGTTTCGCCAGTGCCCGCGCACGCACCACGCCGCCCACATCCGGGGATACGATGATCATGTTGTCGTATTTCTGGCGCCAGATGTCCCCAAGCAGGATTGGCGACGAGTACACATTGTCTATGTTGATATCGAAAAAGCCCTGGATCTGGTCCGCATGCAGATCGATGGTCAACACGTGGTCCGTTCCGGCAGCACCGATCATCGTGGCCGCCACTTTGGCGGTGATCGAGACACGCGCGGACCGGGGCCGGCGATCCTGCCGGGCGTATCCGAAGTAAGGCATCACCGCTGTCACCGTGGCGGCCGACGCTCTTTTCAACGCATCCACCATCACCAACAACTCCATCAGGTTCTCCGCGGCTGGGTGGCAGGTGGGTTGCACCACGAAGATTTCGCGCTGGCGTACGTTCTCCATGATTTCCACCATGACCTCACCGTCGCTGAAACGGCCCACGATCGCCTTGCCCAACGGCACCTGCAGATGGTTGGCGATCTCTTGAGCCAGCGCCGGATTAGCGTTGCCTGCGAAGAGCATGACGCTGGAGCTGTCCGTCACTGCGGTTACCTTGTTCATTCCTCGTTTTCGTGTATGCGGCTTCGTTCAACGAGCGCAGATGCATTTGCTTCTTCGTTGGTACCCGACACCATCGTTCCCTGACTCCCTGTTCTTCTTGGCGTCGTTTCTCATTCAATACAGCGTGGAACGCCGTTCATGTTGCAACTACGTTCCGGCCGTTTCCGTTGGCTGGGGCGGCAGGATTCGAACCTGCGCATGCGGGGATCAAAACCCCGTGCCTTACCACTTGGCTACGCCCCAGAAACCTCGGCGCCCGACCACGCTCAACCCCGGCTACACGCATTTCATGAGGGGCGAACGATTGAGTCCGCGCGCCACAAATCCTTCGAAAGTCCCCTGAGCCGCCCGCAGACTGTCTTCCGCCTCATCAGCTGTGGCGAAGCAGCCGAACACACACGATCCGGTTCCGGTGAGTCGGGCCGGCGTACGGGCCTGCAACCATGCCAACGCTTCGGCGACGACGGGATATCTGCCCACCACTACGGGCTCACAATCATTGCGGCCCGCGCCCGAAAGAAAGTCGGCTATTGTGATCTTGGCGGAATTTCGTGTCAATTCCGGGGCTTGGAAAATGCCGGCTGTTTCGATGCCTACGCCCGGGACCAGCACCAGGTACCACTGTTCCGGCAGCTTGACCGGTGTCAGGCGCTCGCCAATTCCCTCTGCCCAGGCCGCCGTTCCCCAAACAAAGAAGGGCACATCGGCGCCCAGTTCGAGGCCCAGACCCGCCAGTTCCTCGGCCCCCCGTTCCAGGCCCCACAGCACGTTTAGCGCCCTCAGGACGGTCGCCGCATCGGAGCTTGCGCCCCCCAGACCACCGCCCAGGGGGAGGGTCTTGTCGAGCCGGATCTCGCAGCCGAGCCGGCAACCGGTGCGCGCCCGCAACAAACGCGCCGCCCGTACAGTCAGATCGTCTTCCTCTGGGACGCCCTCGAGGCTGGACAGCCTGCGAACCGCCCCGTCGCGCCGTACCCGCAGGTGGATCTGGTCACAGCGATCGATGAACTGAAGGGCGCTTTGGAGTTCGTGGTAACCGTCCGGCCGGCGGCCCACCACATGCAGGAAGAGATTGAGCTTTCCCGGTGCTGGCCAGCTTGTCCATTCCGGGGCCATCGGATGTCAGCCGCCTTTTTCAGCCTCAGGCCCGGGGCCAAATCCGTTTCCAGGCCCATTTTCCGGCCCGGCTTCAAACCCGGAGTCAAACCCGGACTCCGGCCCGGGTTCTGGCGCATCTTCAGGTTCAGCTTCAGAACCGGCACCCAGGGCCCATTCGTTGATGACGAGTTTGAGGCGATAGGGGTCGCTGGCGGCGACCATCTTGCGTGGCATTTGCAGGCCTGCGCTCTCCTGCCAGGCCTGATAGGTGACGGTCCAGCCGGCTTCGCGGAGGCGCCCCATCCGTCCCCAGGCGTCGAATTCCACCTCGGCGACACGATCCGGCACGCGCATGGCCCGGATCCAGTAAACCAGATCATCCACGGGAACATGCCACCCCAGCCGTTGAAACAACAGGGTTTCTGCGTCTTCACCGCGCCAAACCTGTTGTTTCTCGTCCGTGAGTACGGCCCCCGCCGCGCTTCCTTCCAGACGCCAACTGCCCCGCCCCATGGGCGCCACAATCAACATCTCGTAACTGCCGGAACTCGTGCGCCAGTGCAAGCGGCCGCTGAAATTGTCCTGGTCATCGCGCACTGAGATCTTGCCGCTGAGTCGCCAGTCTTCGAAATGAGCAAGTTGTTCTTCGTGCCAGCGCTGCAAGGCTTCCGCATCGTCCGGACTGATCCGCGGCAAGGTCGCGCACGCGCCCAGAAGCGCAACACAAGCAAACAAAAGGAGTCGAAAGGCTCCTATCACTGGCCGAAACGTTTCATCGTTTCCTGCACGATATCGCTTTCCGGGGTGCGCTCGAGCGCGTCAGCCCAGATCAACCGGGCATGATCGTGCTCGCCAACGATCCAGAGTACTTCGCCGAAGTGTGCGGCAATTTCCGGATCGTAGCCCAGATCCAGGGCGCGGCGCAGATACATGAGCGCTTCGTCCAGGTTCCCGAGGCGATAGTGAATCCAGCCCATGCTGTCCACGATGGCCGCCTCATCGGGTTGTAGCCGGTAAGCCTCGTCGATGAGCGCGAGGGCTTCCTGGTAACGATCGGTTCGGTCGGCGAGCGTATACCCGAGCGCGTTGAGAGCGACAGCATTGTCAGGTTCACGCTGGATGATCTCGCGGAGATCGTTTTCCGTAATGTCCAGACGATCCAGGGTTTCAGCCAGCAATGCGCGTGCGTATCTCAGGCTGGTGCTGTTGGGCGCTTCTTCGATTGCCCGCGTATAAAGATCGAAAGCGACATTCTCCAAACCCGATTGGACGAGCAAATCACCTTCGGCCAGGTACAGATCCTCGGACAGATCCACGTTGTCGGCGCGCAGGCGTCGCAACAGTTCCCGCGCATCGTCCAGCCTTCCGTTTTCGGCCATCAAATAGGCGGCACGTGTCTGGGCCTGCGGATAAAATCGCCCGTCGTCGATTTTTGCGTACTCGGCAAGCGCAGTGTCGATATCACCCCGCTCCTCCGCAACGCGGGCCAGGATGAAGTAGGCCGCGTTCCGGTCTTCACCGAATCTGAGAAGCTGTCGTGCAAATTCTTCCGCCTGCGTGTGATCCTCGGCGGCCAGCGCCACGAATGCCCGCTGGACCAGAACCGCGGAGTCCTGGGGCAGTTCCGCCAGTTGCGCCTGCGCCGCATCGTAGCGACCCATCTGACGCAACAACTCCGCGTAACGAATCCGCAATATTTCGTCGGCAGGCTCCATCCCGACCGCATCCGCCAGGTCCTCCTGCGCCTGTTCCAGCTGCCCCAGGTCCTGGTAGATCGCGGAACGCAGACTCAGCGCTTCGGGCCAGGCACCCTGGAGGTCGAAGGCCTTGTTGATCTCTTCGAGGGCCTGATCTTCCACACCTTTCTGATGCAGCAACGCGGCAAAGGCCAGATATGCCTCCGCGTCGTCGGGGTACTCATCCACGAGCTTCGACATCACCTCCAGCGCGCCGTCAATATCACGGGCATAACGCAGGAGTTCAGTAATCAGCAACCAGGCCTGCCCCTGTTCAGAGCTGTAGTCGAGGACCTGGCCGAGGTGATCCGCGGCCTGAATCATGGATCCTTCACGCAGCGCCAACGCCGCGAGGTTGCGGTGGGCGGCAGGGTTATCAGGTTCCAGTTCCAGCCAGCGGGCGGCGGCCAGCTGCGCCGATTCGGCATCCTTGGCGAATAGCGCAACCCGCGTGGCGCGTTCGGCGATCTCCGGGTCTTCGGACGCCATGGCAGCCTTCACGTACATTCGCGTGGCGGTTGCGTAATCGCTGCGCTGACCCAAAATCTCGGCGGAGAGCACGTGATAGAGCACCTCCGGATCGATGTTCGTGACCGTCTCAGGAATCCCCGGTTGGGTGACGGGGGCTGCAGGGGCCGGGGTTTCGTTCCGGGCCGGCACCGCATGGTCATCGGGGTCACCGTAGGCGCGTGGCTGGGCGTTCGCGCAGGCCGCAAGCATCAACGCCACAGACAGCCCGAGAGATATAATGTGTCCCTGTCGGTTCATAATCCCTGAATAAAAGGACGACTGAAGGCTAACTATACCGCAGCCCACCGAACCCAGGCTGCACAATGCTGCCAACACGCCATGTCATTGCTCGCCATAGGCCTCAGCCACACGACCGCTCCTGTCCAGGTGCGGGAGAAAGTCGTCATTCCGCCCGAGGAAACCGCGGCGGCGCTCCACGACCTCGTCGCCCACACCGGGGTGGCAGAAGCCGCCATTATCTCAACCTGCAATCGCACGGAGATTTATTGCGGCGTAGAACAGGAGGTCCTCGAGTTGCCGCGACAGTGGTTGCGGGAATACCGGCATCTGCGTCACGAAGAAATCGACCCGTTTCTCTACACCCATCAGGACCGCGATGCGGTCAGGCATATCCTGCGCGTCGCCGCCGGGCTGGACTCGATGGTGCTGGGTGAGCCACAGATTCTGGGGCAGATGAAAGACGCCTACCGGCTGGCGCGGGAAGCCGGCGTGTTGGGTCAGCAACTGGAGAAACTCTTTCAGCACAGCTTTGCCGTCGCCAAGAAGATCCGCGCGAGTACCGGGATCGGTTCCAGTCCCGTGTCGGTGGCCTTCGCCGCAGTAACTCTGGCTCGCCGAATATTCGGCGACCTGTCAGGGCAAACCGTTTTGCTCCTTGGCGCCGGTGACACCGTGGAACTCACGGCTCGCCATCTCGCCGGCAAGGGTGTGGATCGCATGATCTTCGCCAACCGCACCCTGTCACGCGCCGACGAGCTCGCCCGCCAGTTCTCCGCCTATGCCATCACCCTGGACGATGTGCACAAACATCTGAGCGATGCCGACATCATCATCGCCTCCACGGGCGCAAGCGAACCGGTGTTGTCCACCGAGTCTCTACGGAACGCGCTCAAGGAGCGCAAACGCCGGCCGTTTTTCATTGTCGATATCGCAGTCCCTCGTGACGTGGAAGCGAGCGCGGCGGATCTTGATGATGTGTATCTCTACACCGTGGATGACCTGCAACAGGTCATCCAGGAAGGTTTGAATTCACGTCGCGAAGCCGCGGCCGAGGCCGAAGCCATCGTGAACCTGTGGACCGACCATTTCTCCGACTGGCAGCGATCTCTGTCCGCGGTTCAACTGATCCGCGACTACCGCCATCTGGCGGAGGAGCAACGCGACCGGACTCTCGAAAAAGCGCGCGCCCTGCTGGCCAGGGGTGACAACCCGGAAGACGTTTTGAGGTTTCTGGCCAACACACTGACGAACAAACTGCTGCATCAACCCAGTGTGAGTCTGCGCCGGGCCGCACGTACGGGGCGCAAAGAAGTGCTCGACATCGCCCGGGGCATGCTCGGTCTCACTGACAGATCCTCTTCCACTTCCGTTCCCGATGACCCGTCGGATGACTCGTCCGACGCCGCCCGCCCCGATCCTCTGGACGAGCATTAGCTGTATCCTCCCCGCCTGCGACGCCGTCTGTGCGGCGGTCGCGATGGAAGCATAGTCGTGAACGAGAGCATGAGAAAAAAACTGGCGACGCTGGTTTCCCACAGCGGGAAACTGGAGACCCAGCTGTCCGATCCGGAAATTATTTCGGATCAGGACCGCTTTCGCACCTTATCCAGGGAGTACTCACAACTTCGGCCGGTAGTGGTGGCGTTCCGCAGTTTCAAAAACAGCGAGACGGCACTGGCGGAGGCGCAGGCCATGCTCGCAGAGAGCGAAAGCGAGATGCGCGAACTCGCGGAAGAAGAAATAACCACACACTCGCAGCAACTGGAGGATCTGGAGCGCCAGATCCGCGTTCTTCTTTTGCCGACCGACCCTCGGGATGAAGCGGACGTCTTTCTCGAGGTCCGGGCCGGCACTGGCGGCGACGAGGCGGCGCTGTTCGCGGGTGATCTCCATCGCATGTACGAACGCTACGCGGAGGCGCGGGGCTGGAACGTCGAGATAATGAGTCAGAGCGCCGGCGAACATGGTGGTTACAAAGAAATTATCGCGCGCCTCACGGGCAACGACGTCTACGGCCGACTGAAATTCGAGTCCGGCGCGCACCGTGTTCAACGCGTGCCGGAAACCGAATCCCAGGGCCGTATTCACACTTCCGCCTGTACCGTGGCGGTACTGCCGGTAGTGCCCCAGATCGAAGAGGTGGATCTCAACCCGGCCGATCTGCGGATCGATACCTACCGGGCTTCCGGAGCAGGCGGTCAGCACATCAACACCACCGATTCCGCCGTGCGTATCACCCATGTGCCTTCCGGGATCGTCGTGGAATGTCAGGACGAACGTTCCCAACACAAGAACCGCGCACGCGCCATGAGCCTGCTGCAAGCCCGGATGCTCGCATCAGAGCAGGAAAAACAGGCGAAGGAGACCGCGGAGAAACGCCGCCTGCTGGTGGGCAGCGGTGATCGTTCCGAACGAATCCGCACTTACAATTTCCCCCAGGGTCGCGTTACCGACCATCGGATCAATCTGACCCTCTACAAGCTGACCGATGTACTGGCAGGGAACCTGGACCAGGTCATCGATCCCCTCATCCAGGAACATCAGGCGGACCAGCTGGCTACGCTTGAAAACTGAGCAAAACGGGATGGGAGCGATCCGCACGATCAGCATTGCCGAGGCCATCGGGGCCGCGGAGACGGATCTGGCGCGCGCCAGCGCCACCGCCCGACTGGACAGCGAAGTGTTGCTGGCGGCGGTCTGCCACCGGGATCGGAGTTGGCTCTACGGGCACACTGACTCGACCCTGGACCCGGCCACGTGGAAGGACTTCCGTCGCGCCATCGCCCGGCGGGCAGACGGAGAGCCCGTCGCGCACATCACCGGTTTGCGCGAGTTCTGGTCCATAACATTGAAAGTTACCCCCGAGACGCTGGTGCCCAGACCGGACACCGAGACACTGGTGCAGGCCGCGTTGGATGTCGTTCCGGAAGACCTGGAGGTGTCGCTTCTTGATGCGGGGACCGGAAGCGGCGCCATCGCCCTGGCCCTGGCGCGGGAACGACCGCGCGCGGCGATCACCGCTACAGATGTGTCGCCCGCCGCATTGGAAGTGGCGCGGAGCAACGCCCTTGAGCATGAACTCGACAACATCCGTTTCGTCAAGAGCGACTGGTTTGACGGACTTGAGGGTGAAATTTTCGATATGGTCGTCAGCAATCCACCCTATGTTCCCGACAACGACGAACACCTGGACCAGGGCGATTGTCGTTTCGAACCGCGCCTGGCGCTGGCTGCCGGTGAACAGGGACTCGATGCCCTGAAGATCATCATCGGCCAGGCACCCGCGCACCTCACCGACGGTGGCCGTTTACTGGTGGAACACGGCTACGATCAGCGCGATCGCGTCACCGATCTGATGCGGGCAAACGCGTTTGCCGATATTCAGGTGTTCGAGGACCTGGCAGGCGTTCCGCGCGTGGTCAGCGCGCAACGCGGATATTAGCGCGATAACCACGCCCGTACGGAAAACGCCACGCGTTCGGCGCGGCTGAGTTCCGCTCGCTGTTCCATCACTGTACGCAACAAGGCGGGATTATCGGTCATGATTCCGTCCACTCCCAAAGCGGCCATGCGGGCCATGTCCACGGGATCGTTGACCGTCCACACAATCACTTCCCGTCCGCGCCGCCTGCTCCCGTAAATCAGATCCCGGGAAGCCAGCCCCGTGCGTACGGCGAAGAAGTCCGCGTCCACACGCATCAAATTGCCCAGTGACTGACCCACGATCAGACCAACCCGCCTGTCCGGAGCAAGCCGGCGGACCTCTTCCACGGCCCCCTGGTTGAGAGAACTGATGACGCATTCCGTGCAACCCGACTCGTCCAGAATGCGGATCACCGAAGCCGCCAGTTCCCGGTCATGGCCGGCGTATTTGAGTTCCACGTTGAAACCCACCGTCGGCCATCCCAGTTCCAGCGCTTCACGCAGGGTGGGAATCCTTTCGCCGGCAAAGTCTTCCGAAAACCAGCTGCCCGCATCCAGTTCCCGGATTTCGGCAAGCGTCATTTCGTGTATCCCGCGTCTTACACCGGCAATGCGGGCCAGATCCGAGTCGTGCAACAAGACGACGACACCGTCGGCGGTCTCCTGCACATCGATCTCGACCATATCCGCGCCTTCTTCCATGGCCAGTCGGATGGCGCTCAGGGAGTTTTCCGGCGCTTTCAGCGAGCTGCCACGGTGGGCCATCACCGTAATGGGCCGATCGGGACCCGCATCATCGAGGATCTCGGCAAAAGCAAAGCCTGCGACGATGAGCGCTGTCAGTATGGTGGCGCCAACCGCCATGAGCATGCCGGATGCAACGCTGTCGCGCAGAGGGTCCTGCTTGCGTTCCGGCGCAAGCGCGTGCAGCACCTGTACTACGTAAATCACGGAGACCGAAAAACTGATCAGG
>SMWH01000161.1 GCA_004357005.1 Gammaproteobacteria bacterium | reverse complement strand
CCCCACCAACCACATCTGATTGCCGTCGGCATCGTAGGTGAACCAGTAGACCACCACGACATCGCCGTCGAGGATTTCGATCAACCAGCCTTCACCATCGTGGGTGATATCAAACCAGGAGCCGCTGAGCTGGGCATTGGAAGATACGCCCTCCACGATTTGCTCGCTGCGCAGCATGGGCCGATCGAAGGGAAACTGCTCCGCGGCCACGCGTGGATCCGTCAACGCGTTTTCGATGAAATCAATAAACGGCTCCTGGACGGCAATACCACCAGGCGTGAATTCCGGGAGGCTCAGGGTGTCGTAGTCCACGAACTGCCCCGGGTTATTGGTGGGAATACCCGACTGATCGGCGGTGAACTGAACATGGCCCGTGTCCGTGGTTCCCGCGTTGTAAAAATCGATGGAATCCTTGACACCGGTGATCCATCCCACGTGCATCAGTGATTTCTTGAGTCCGACGTTGCGCAGAGACGGCGTGCGAAAACGCCCGGCATCCCCGGCCACACCGGTCACCGCCTGCCGACCCAGGTCTTCGTCCGCCGGCCGCAAACCGATGTTGTGGTATTCGTTGTCGCTGAACAAAGGCGGCACGTGGCAGTTGTCACACACGGTGCTTTCCTCGAAGGTCTGCCACCCGCGCTGCTGGTTTTCGGTCATGGCGGTGTTATCGCCCGCCATGAACAGGTCCCAGGGCGTTTGATCGGGAATCAGGGTGCGCTCGTAGGTGGCGATGGCCATGGCGATCCGCGCCGGCGTGATCGCAGGGTCACCGAAGGCCGCGGCGAACAGTTCTGCGTAACCCTGGCCACCGGCCAGCGCCGCGGCCATGTCCGGCGGCAGATTGCGGGCGAGTGCCAGCGGTCGGACATCCGCCAACTTGGCGGTGACATCACCCCAGGTACGGCCTTCGTGAGCCATTTCCACGCTACTCACAATCGGCCCCACCGCCTGACTCTCCAGACCACCGCCGGATTCGATCAGGACCACCGACGAATCCAGGGGATCGACGAAGGCGGACGCGGCGCGCCCATCCCAGAAATTGTCTTCCGCATACATGCTCAGGAAATACGCCTGGGCGGCACGCCCGGTGACCTGGGGCTCCAGCCCGAAGATGGCATCGTTAACCGGCGCGTTGGACGCGTCGCGGCGCACGACTCCCGGGGAACCGATGATGTCGTCGTCGTTGTCAAAGATTCCATCCGGCCCGGGATGCACACCCTGGCGCGGGTCGGCCCCGGCAGCACTGGGAATGTGGCAGGTGCCACAGGCCACCGTGTCATCACTGGACAATTGTTCTTCCCAGAACAGGATCTTGCCCAGGATGCGCTTGGCTTCGGTGATGGGGTTTTCCGGTGGCACCGGCACTTCCGGCAACGCTCCCCAGCTGGGTGCCCCGCTCAGAACCAGCGTGATTCCCACTATCCAGGCCGCGTTACTCGTCCCAAGTCGCTTCATTTAATGTTCCTTTTAATGGCCTGTCAGGCACGCCAATTCCGCCAACGTGGTAATGCGCGCCAACTCAAAGTCTCCCGCACCAAAACCCGAAATAGATGTATAGCTGAGGGTCGCGGTGTCACAACCGCTGAAAACGATCACCAACGACCCCCACACCTCACGGGTGACATCAGCCGGATCGAATCCATCTCCAAAAACCGCCCCACCGGTCACGAACAACTCATCCACCGTGAGGGTGTCGCCCACCAGGGTTCCGGTTCCCACCAGCCACATCTGCCGGCCTTCGGCGTCGTAGGTGAACCAGTACACAACCGCCACGCCGTTTTCCAGGATCTCGATCAGCCAGCCTTCGCCCTCGTGGCTGAGGTCATACCAGGAACCGCTGTAGGCACTCGCCACCGCCACGCCCTGCAGCGACACATCAACGAACACCGGCGCGTGGTCGCTGTAGGTGGCTTCGAACGCCTCGGGGGTCTCGTCGTAGTCTTCCGGACGGATCACGAAGGCGCTGGCACCGTCGATGGCATCCCATGCGCCCTCGGTTACGTAGACATGATCCAGGTCCACCTCACCGGCGTTGAGGATGCCAGTGTTGTTGCTGTTGGCCTTGGGCACCCTGCTCAGGGTGTCATTGACCGCCAGCTCCGGATGCGGCGAGCTGCCAGGCTGGGCGTTGAAATCACCGACCACGAAGATCAGGTCAGCTTCAGCCTTTTCGGACAACAGTTCCTCCACGTAGATGCGCACCGCCTCGCCTTCGTAGGCGCGTATAAAGCCGAAGGTCTGGCCAAAATGAAAATGGTTCGAGATCACACGGAAGCTCACAGCCGACGACAGTTCCCGAAACACCGCCGTCTCGGACAGATTGCTGCCGTTTGAAAAGGGCGCGCCGGAGTTGCCGAAATCCTGCTGCCAGTTGGGGAAGTCCGTATAGAAGCTGCTGTAGGGCGGCGACTGCAACTGAGCCAGGGCTTGCGCAGACAGCAACTCGACACGGGTGGTGTCATAGATGAAGCCGTTGATCCCGGTAATCACGGCCTGCCAGTCGGCGCCCATGCGCTCCAGCACTGCGTCCAGGGCCGGGCGCCGGGGCGGGTTGCCCGTGGAGGTGATCTCCTGCACCGCGATCACCGCCGCGTTAAAACCCAGGAGCCGGTCAGCCAGCGCCAGCAACTGAGCATCGCTGCGCGGTGGATTGCGGTTTCCCAGCAACTCGATATTCCAGCTGAGAATTCTCAGATGCCCCGCCGCCGGCTCAACGGGAAAGGACTGGGCCGAGACAGAACCGGAGAACAGGGCAAAAAGCAGGATGCCCGCGCAGAGTCGAGGGTCCGCGCGGAAACCTGCGCCCACTTGTGAAGTCATCCCGTGCCTGCACCCCTGTCTGGCATCTCAACTACAACGCCCGGATCCGGAAAGCGTTGACAGCGCCTGCCTCCGGACCAGCTGTGAGCAGCGTGACCGCTTCGAATTGTTTGCCGGCCCTGGCCCCCGGTTCCTGAACAAAAAAAGGGAGGCTCTCGCCTCCCTGTTTGCTTGCATACTTTTGATTATTCTCGTCTTATCGGGCCGCTATTCGTTGCGGCTTCCGGTAAAGCAGTAAACCCGTCCCCACCAGCACAAATGCCATGGCCAGCAGGCCGTAGATGTTCAGCACCGGGATGCCCGTCCCCGTGTTCACGACCGCCGTATTGGTGATGGCCAGCGAATAGGTTGTCTCAGTGAACGTAAAATCCGTAAAGTCCCCATCCAAATATCGATATCCATAGATCACGTTGCCGGTACCCACGGGCGCCACCGGGGAGAAGGCCCCCTTGCATTCCGTACCGCAAACAAAATCACCCGCCACAATCGTGTAGGTTCCGGGAACCAGATAAGTGTGAGCGAAGGTGCCCTGCCACGGACCACTTGACGGCCCGAATAGCGGGGCGTTCAGTGTCTGGTACCCGTCGCCCCAGTCAATGGCCCAAGGCAGCGGTACATTCTCAGTCGGCGAGGCGTACTGCCAATACGTGGTATCCCAGCCTACCCGGTTGCCCAGCCACACGGTGTTCGAGCCGCCGAAACCGCCGGCGTAGTAGTAATCCGTGTCGGTAACCGTCACGTCGATCTCGACGTTCATGTTGCCACCGGACACGGCCCGGCCGATGCGGATGCCTGTGGGCCGTCCATCGGCCAGAATGGCCGTGCTGACCAGCAGCAGGGCAAACAGTGAGAACAGGGACAGGATTTTTGCCTTCATTTTGGGACTCCAGGGCAGTCATTCGTTGCGCATAATCCGGCGTAGACTACCCGCCGGACCGGCCCGGGGCAAATAGAGCCACCAGGCCCCACAAACCGGGGCAGCCACGGTTTCGCGTGATCGCGCCAGGCTGCTGCTCCCACAAAAATGCCCCCCGCATCGGGCAATCAGCGTCCTTGTGGGGACTGATCCTTGTGGCCGGCTGGTCCTTGTGGGAGCAGCTTCCAGCCACGATCCCATTTTGCGATGCAGCAATCCGGCCACCCGGTTTCGGTTAGGCTACCCAGCGACAACGCGGGGAGGTAAGACAAATGACATTTCTCGACAAACTTGCACCGTACGTGCACTGGGGTTTACGCCTGTCCTTGGCGGCAACGTTCATCTACCACGGCATTTCCAAGTTCCCACCCGACGGTTTCGCGCCGGTGGTGGGCGGATCCATGGCCGTCGCATGGGCCGTGGCCATCGCGGAGGTCGCCGCCGGCGTCCTGTTGATCGTCGGTGGGTTCTCCAGGGAGATCTTCACCCGCCTTGGCGGTCTTTTGGTCATGGTCATCATGACAGGCGCCATCTACATGGTACACGCCAAAAATGGCTGGAACGCCATGAACGGTGGCATGGAATTCCAGGTTTTGATGCTGGCAACGGGTCTCTACTTCGCTGCCCGGGGCAACAAGGTCTGAGCCGGAAACCGTCGCGGCGCTACCTTGTGGGAGTACCGAACCTTTGTGGGGGCCGCGCATAAAAAAAGGGGAGGCTTTCGCCTCCCCTTTTGCTTGCAAAGCTTGTTATTTCAGGCCGCGAATCGTTGTGGTTTGCGGTAAACCAGAATCCCCGTTCCCACCAGCACGAAGGCCATGGCCAGCAGGCCGTAGATATTCAACGCCGGAATGCCGGTGCTCGTGGTCACGGTGGCCGTGTTCGTCAGGGCCAACCGCGCGTAGGCTACGGAATTAAAGGTCGTGTAACTGTTGTCAAAGGTCGACAAGTACCGGCGCGACCCCGTGATGACGGAACCCGTAGTGACACCTGCCCCTTTGGCCAGGCCTTTGCCGGGGGGCGGCAAAAAAATGGGTGAACGATACGGCTCATCAACCACAACAGTAGTACCGGGGGGCACAGATGAACAACACAGCACGTCACCCACCGTAATCGTGTAGGTCATGGGCATACCTGCAGGCGGGTAGGTGTGCGTGAAAGTTCCCACAAATGGACCACCCGGCGGTCCTTGTAGCCCAGCGGCACTGCGGTAGCTGCCATCGCCCCAGTCAATCGCCCACGGCAGCGGCACGTTGTGGGCGGGAGAAGCAAACTGATAGGCGGGGCCTCCATATGGCAGCGTGTTGCCGGGCGAGTTGTTCAAGTAAACAACGCTGCCGAAAGTCGCCCAGACACCGGCGGTGTACAGATAATCGGTTCCGGGAACAGTGATATCGATCTCGACGCCGCTGGCGCCGACGTTGGTGACACTGCCGATGCGGATGCCGGTGGGCCGTCCATCGGCCAGAATGGCCGTGCTGACCAGCAGCAGGGCAATCAGTGAGAACAGGGACAGGATTTTCGCCTTCATTTTCCCCTCCGAGGCTTTATCTGGGCCAAATAACCCGGCACAGGGTATCGGGCCGGACCCGGTTGTGCAAGCGATCCATCGACCTTTCCTGACCGGCCGCCAGCCCAAAAAAAACCGGGACAGGTTCGTTTT
>SMWH01000160.1 GCA_004357005.1 Gammaproteobacteria bacterium | reverse complement strand
CCACACCCGCCGCGACCGTCCGATCGGAAAACGTCCCGTCACCGTTGTTCACCCATAACTGGTTGGACCCGAAATTGGTGATATAGAGATCCACATCTCCATCGTTGTCGATATCGCCGGTGGCCACGCCCATTCCGTAGCCCGTGGCTCTGAGACCCGAGACTTGTGTGACATCGACAAAGCGAATTTCGCCGTCGCTCAGGTCGTTGCGGTAAAGACGGCCCATGAGAGGCATTTGGGCGGCCGCGGGGGGGAAGGTGGCATCCCCCAGGGTCTTGTCCGGGCCCAGCATCGTGCCCTGGACCAGATACAGATCCAGATCCCCGTCACCGTCATAGTCGAACACAGCCGCCCCGCTGCCCATCATCTCGGGGAAATAGAGTTCCCCGGACATGCCGTTGAAGTGGACGAAATCTACCCCGGAGGCGGCGCCGATATCGCTGAAGAGCGCGCCCGCGCCCACGGCCGTTCCCGGGAGCGAGGCCACGAAAAGGGCCAGCAACCAGGCCAGGAAAACAGCCCGGGAAGTGACAGGTAGCAAGGGCCTGGTATGAAGCATGACTTTCGTGTCTGGCGGGTGGGCGATTGCGGCGGCAGGATTATACTTCCTTCCACCACGGGGGAGATGCCGATGAGCCGCTTGCCTGTTTTTTGCGCATTGTTGTGCCTGACCGTCCCCGGCCTGGCCGAAGAAGAAAAAGCGGAAGCCCACGAAACGCCGCCCAAGCCATGCACCACGGCCGAATACCGGCAGTTCGACTTCTGGGTGGGTGACTGGGATGTCTACGCCAACGACCAGTTGGCGGGGACCAACCAGATCACGCGCGTCTATAACGACTGTGTCCTGCGTGAGAACTACCGCAGCAAGGGCGGGTATGTTGGCGGCAGCTGGAACATATACGACGCCAGCACCGGCCGATGGCACCAGACCTGGGTGGACAGCGCCGGGACGCTGCTGCAGTTGGATGGTGGTCTCAAGGGCAAGAGCATGGTCCTGGCCGGCGAACGTCAGACTGCTGACGGGGCTGTCATCGACCGCATCACCTTTACGCCGTTGGAGTCGGGTCATGTGCGTCAGCACTGGGAACTGTCCGACGACGACGGCAAGACGTGGCGGACTCTGTTCGATGGCGAATACCAGCGGCGGGAATGATCTTCGAGGCAAGTGAGCAGACATGAGCGGACCCGGTTTTCGCGTCCTTCGGGCGGGCGTCGAACACATCGAGTTGCTGGCGCCACTGTTTGATGCCTACCGGCAGTTCTATCAACAGACGTCGGATTCGGCCGCAGCGGAAGAATTTCTGCGCGCGCGTCTGGCCAATGACGAGTCGGTCGTTTTTCTGGCCCAGGACGACGACGGGAACGCGATTGGATTCACGCAACTCTATCCGGCGTTTTCCTCGGTGCGGCTCAGGTCCATGTGGATTCTCAACGATCTTTATGTAACGCCATCAGCAAGGCGCCAGGGAGTGGCGGTTGCCCTGATGCATCAGGCCAGACAGCATGCGATCGAAACCGCAGCTGGGGGACTGGAACTCCAAACCGGCGAGGACAACGCTGCTGCGCAGGCTTTGTACCGGGACGAGGGGTGGAAACTCGAAGA
Source organism: Gammaproteobacteria bacterium (assembly GCA_004357005.1). Lineage (GTDB taxonomy): Bacteria > Pseudomonadota > Gammaproteobacteria > SMWH01 > SMWH01 > SMWH01. The sequence goes on along the minus strand of SMWH01000160.1, from coordinate 4,112 downwards.
AGGTTATTTGCATTTCTTTCTCGACGTGGACTAGTTCCAGGTCGAGAATAGATATGACGCGGCAATGCCGATGGCCACGGTCACACCGATCCAGGTGTTGTTGAGAAAGGCGCGGAAACAACCCTCCGGGTCGCGGTTCCGGATCAGGAACTGTTGCCAGATCATCAGTCCTGCCACGATCCCCAGGCAAACGTAGTAGGGGGCGCCGAGTTCGGCGCGGTGACCCACCAGCATCAGCGCGATAAAAAACAGCACCTGTACGATACCGATGGCCAGGCGGTCGTATTCGCCAAACAGGATCGCGGTGGACTTGATCCCGATTTTAAGATCGTCTTCGCGATCCACCATGGCATAGATCGTGTCATAGGCTACCGCCCACAAAATCGTGGCGACATAAAGCAAGCCGGCTTCAGCGCTCACCGATCCGGTCTGGGCGGCAAAGGTCATGGGGATGGCCCAGCCGAAAGCCATGCCCAGGTAAACCTGGGGTATGTAGCTAAAACGCTTGATAAAGGGATAGGTCGCGGCCAGGAATACACCCGCCAGGGACAGATAGACCGTCAGGCGGTTGGTCAGCAGAACCAGCCCAAAGGCCGCCAGCGTCAGCACACAGAAAAGCAAGATGGCCTCGACCCGGCTGACGCGACCCGCGGCCAGTGGGCGGTGGCGGGTACGCGCCACGTGCGGGTCAAAGTCACGGTCCGCCAGATCGTTGACCACGCAGCCCGCGGCGCGCATCAACAAAACACCGGCGATGAAGATCAGTACCAGACGGCCATCCGGGTGCCCATGTCCCGCAATCAGCAATGCCCAGACCGTCGGCCACAGGAGCAGAAAAGTCCCGACGGGTTTGTCGAGGCGCATGAGCAGCGCGTAGTCATGCAGCCGCTGTCGCAGAATCGGACGTGATCCGGTGGGCATGGCCGCCGCGCTCATGCTGCCCGTGCGGTCAGTTCCTGCCGACGTTCCTCAAAGAATTCGGGCAGGAAAACCTCGTAAACGATCAGAGGCTTCCCTTCGAGCGTGAACAGCGAGCGTCGGCCCCAGGCCCGCTCATGCAAATCCGGAAAAACACGATCACCCGGTCCCAGCTGTGCCACATCCAGTTGTTTCCGGCGCAGCGAGGGATCGGCGAAGATGGCCGCTCCCAGCGGTCGGGTACCCAGATTGGCCAGTTGCCGGTGCTTTCCCGTCAGCGTGGTGCCGGGGATAACGGTTCTGGCGCATATATAAGGCTCGTCGCCGTCACACAGTTGAACTTCCCGGATCAGCGCCTGAGCGCCGGCCTTGAGTCCCAGCAAGCGGGCCTCGTCCCGGGCCGGCAGGGCCCAGAAATGTGCCGTGACCTGGACGCGGAAAGACGGTCCCCAACGCTCCCGCAACCGGCGGGTCAGGGATTCCTCGTCCAACAGCCAGCTGCGTGCGGGGGCGGTCGGCGCCCGGGTCCCGAAAAGCTGACGCACGGGCCGCCAGGGTGACCGGAAGCGATTTTGTGGGACTGGATTCAAGAGTCCGTTACGGGCGCGTGGTAGAAAAAGGCGCTCAGCATATCATGCGCCTGAGCCAGGCCAGCCCGGCGCCGGATTTCACACCCGGGCACATTGTCGGCCAGTTCAAACTTGGGAGTACCGGGTACCGGTGCCGATCCACCTTGCAATGAGCGGATCCACGTGAGAGGGGTAATCGCGCATCAGCTGCCGTGCGGCGTCGTGCACACGCGGCAGCCAGTCTCGATCGCGCATCAGATCCGCGATCCGGAACTCGAGCATGCCGGTTTGTCTTGTTCCCAGCACCTCGCCGGGCCCGCGTAGTTCCAGATCCAGGCGTGAAATCTCGAAACCGTCGGTGGTCTCTCGCATCGCCGTGAGACGAAGCCGTGCGTTGTCGGTGAGTGGTGGTTTGTACATGAGTACGCAGTGGCTTTGATCACCGCCGCGCCCGATCCGGCCGCGCAGTTGGTGCAGCTGTGACAAGCCCAGGCGCTCTGCGTTTTCCACGATCATCAGATTGGCACGTGGCACATCGACGCCTACTTCGATGACTGTGGTCGCCACCAGGAGGTCAAGGTCCCCCGCAGCGAAAACGCTCATCACCTGTTCCTTCTGTTCGGCCTTGAGCCGGCCGTGCACCAGCCCGATACGCAGCTTCGGCAAGTCGATGCTCAGACGTTGTGCCGTGTCGGTAGCCGTCTGGGCCTGCAGTGTTTCTGATTCTTCGATGAGCGTACAGACCCAGTAGGCCTGTTGACCGCGGTTGCAGGCTTCGCTGACCCGACGGATGACTTCCTCACGCCGGCTCTCGGGCAAGGCAACAGTGACAGCCGGTTTACGCCCAGGCGGCAGTTCGTCGATGACCGAAGTATCCAGATCCGCATACGCGGACATGGACAGGGTGCGGGGGATGGGAGTGGCAGTCATGACCATCTGGTGCGGAACGACTCCGGCTGTGACGCCTTTGTCCCGGAGTTGCAGGCGTTGGTGAACGCCAAAACGATGCTGTTCATCGACGATGACCAGGGCAAGTCGTTTGAACTTTACGCCCTCCTGCATCAGCGCGTGGGTACCGATCACGACCGGTGCCCCCTGGGCGATATCGAGAAGCGCCTGCTCCCGGGCTTTTCCCTTGATCTTTCCGGTGAGCCACACGGTTGGCAGCCCGAGGGGTTCGAACCAATGGCGAAAGTTCCGCAGATGTTGCTCCGCCAGTAACTCCGTGGGCGCCACCAGCGCCGTTTGCATGCCCGCTTCCGCGGCCTGCAGCGCCGCCAGCGCGGCGATCACCGTCTTGCCTGAACCTACATCCCCCTGCAGCAACCGCAGCATCGGCCGGGGTTGCGCCAGGTCCGAGGAGATTTCCCCGGCGACACGTGTCTGTGCCGCGGTCAGTTTGAAGGGCAGCGCGGCCAGAAATCGCTCGGTCAGCGGGCCGGGAGTTCTCAGCGCCGTGGCGGGGTGATTCTGCAATTCCCGGCGCAGACGGCGCAGGCTCAGGTGATGAGCCAGCAACTCCTCGAACAGCAGACGTTGCTGAGCCGGGTGTTTTCCCGCCGCCAACTTTGCTAGGTCGGCGTCGGTCGGTGGGCGATGCACATAGAGCAACGCATCCTTCAGGGTCGCCAGCTTCAGCGATGCGCGCAGATCGTCCGGCAGCCATTCCTCCAGTCCACCCGCCAACCGCAACTTCTCCAGCGCCTGATGGCTGAGTTTCCGCAAGCGACTCTGCGGCAGGCCCTCGGTGGTCGGATAGACCGGAGTCAGGAAGTCATCCGGCGGGTGGTCGTCGCCACCGAGCCGGTATTCCGGGTGCACCATCTCAAGGCCGTGGCGTCCCGCCCTGACCTCACCGAAACACTCCAGAGCCTGTCCGCGCTTGAGGCGGTTTTGCTGTGCGGCGGAAAAATGAAAGAAGCGCAAGGTCAGTGAACCGGTACCATCGGCGAGCACTACCGCCAGCATGCGCCGGCCGCGGTACACGATTTCCGCGTGTTCGATGTCGCCGCGAACCAGTGCGCGTTCGCCGGGCCGAAGCGTGCCTACCGCCCGAATTCGGGTGCGGTCTTCGTAACGCGTCGGCAGGTGAAAAAGAAGATCCTGAACCGTATGAATGTTCAGCCGCGCGAGTTTTTCCTTCAGCTTGGGTCCGACACCGCGCAGCATCGTAACCGGCTGTTGCGACAGGGCAGAACCGGGGGCATCAGGGGACAAGGTCAGTCGAGCACGATAATGGCGTCCATCTCGACACTGGCGCCTTTTGGCAGTGCGGCCACGCCGATGGCCGCCCGCGCCGGGTAGGGTTCGCTGAAGTAATCGGCCATGACTTTGTTGACCGCGGCAAAGTTTCCCAGATCTGTCAGGAAGACATTGAGCTTGACGACCTGGGCCAGGCTGCCGCCGGAGGCTTCAGCCACGGCAGCGAGATTGTCGAAAACCCGACGGATGTGATCACGGATATCGCCCTCGACCATATTCATGGTGGCGGGATCCAGAGGTATCTGGCCGGAAAGATAGACGGTATTTCCTGACCGCACCGCCTGTGAGTAAGTGCCGATGGCCTGCGGAGCAAATTCGGTGGAAATGGTTTTTCTGGGCATGGTTTTTCCAGACCTGGGCAAT
>SMWH01000159.1 GCA_004357005.1 Gammaproteobacteria bacterium | reverse complement strand
TTCATATGCCTGGGACGTGGATGGCAACGGCACGACCGATTCCACGGATCAGAATGTGACGGCGACCTATCCGTCGGCCTTTAGCGGCAATGTGTCAGTGTTTGTCACGGATGCCGCCGACTGCGGCGCCAGCGCAACAGACGCGCAGATCGTCAAGGGCGCGAGCATCAGCGTGACCCATGTGGGTGACCCGGTCGAGCTCGCCGGCAATGGCGATGCCTTTATCGACCCGGGCGAGCGCTGGAGTGTCCCCATCATCCTGCACAATGACGGTGGTGCAACCGCCGAGGAGCCCCATGCGGTTTTCTCAAAGGTCGGTTCGATCGCATCCGGCAAAGCCTCCGGCGGCCCGGATTCCTTCGGATACACCTGGACGGATTCCAGCGAAAACACCTGTGATTTTGATTTCGTCAACATCTCCGATACGGGCACGGCAATTACTTTCAACCCGTCCAGCGCTTTCCCGCCCAACGATGACGGGGCCTCGAGCCAGATCCCCATGCAGGGAACGTTTGATTACTACGGCGCGAAGCTCGACAGCCTGATTCTGTCCAGTAACGGCTACCTGGCCACCGACGCGGACAGTGGTGGCGACTGGGAGAACGAGTGCCCGCTTCCGCAGACGCCGACCATACCGGGTGATAGCCAGATTCTGAGTGACGGCCGCCTGGCGGCCTACCACGACGATCTGATCACCGGCAGCGCACATTGGCAGTACTTCGCCTCTTGTCCGCGCGACCCGGATCTGGGTGCGGCCGCTGGCTGCCAGATCTTCCAGTGGAGCGATGTCAGCTACTTCGACAACCCGTTGGCGAGTTTTGATTTCCAGGCGCTGTTGTACGACACCACCAACGAGATCGTCTTCCAGTACCCGGCCGGCAACCCGGACCTGGGAGCCAGCGGCACCTCGGCGATTCAGAACCAGACCGCCAGCGACGGGCTGACCTACACCTGCAACACCTTCGGCAGCATTGCTGACGATTCGGCCGTGTGTTTCACGCATCCGGACGCCTTGGGCAGCCTGTTCAACGCCAATGGCGTAAACCTCGAAACGCCGTTACTGGAGTACCCGGATATGCCGTTCGGCGGTGAAGCAACGATGAACCTGGTGTTCAGCCTGGACAGCGATTACCCCTGCGGTGATTCTTTCGCCTTCGATCTGGAAGGCGTCATCAGCGAGACAGGTTTCAGCGATGGCCAACAACGCGTGTTCTCCGGCGAGGCCGGCAACAATGGTCAGTGCGCGGCAGTCAACAAGAGCGCCCAGGACAAGGGCGGTCTCGCCCCGATCGCGCCAGACCTCGGGATGATGTACAACCCGAAACGTGACGGGCACGGTATCGATGTTCATACCTCCGGCCCCACCATGTTCCTGGTCTGGTACACCTATCTGGCCAATGGCACCTCGGTCTGGTACATCGCCTCGGGCGATTATGTGGACAACCAGTTCAAGGCTGACCTGCTGCAGTTCACCTGGCCCGGAGAAGCCACCGGAAAAATGGGCAACAAGGGTGGGCCCACCAACCAGACCGTCGGTTCGGTGACCTTGACCTTCTCGGATCCCAACCATGCGGCCTTCATCTGGACCCTGAACGGCGAGACTTCCGGCGAGTCCTTCCAGACACTCATCGTGGACACAGGCGCCACGCCGATGAACCGGACGGGTCACTGGTTCCCACCGTCCCAGTCCGGCTGGGGCATGACCGTCAACATGCAGGGCGACACGGAATTCGAGGTGCTCTATATCTACGACATCTTCGGTTTTGCACGTTGGGTCATCGGGCCCAAGTTCGACCCGGATGTCGACACCACCCCGCTGGATTCGTTCCTGGGTTTCTGCCCGACCTGCGCACGGGTGGGCACTAAAGCGACCTCGGCAGGGTCGGTAACCCGGGACTTCAAGTCAGCGACTACCGCGGATGTGACGAGCAGTGTCAGCCTGCCGGCGCCGCTGAACGGCGACTGGATGCGGAGCGACGTGCCCTTCGTGATTATTTCGGATCCGCAGTAGGTAGCAGGAAATCGCGGCTGGAAAGCCGCTCCTACGGCAGGAGGCGGTTCCCTCACGCAGGAGCGCCATTCGTGGAGCGATTTTCCTGGGTCGCGGCTGGCAAGCCGCTCCTGCACGGCGGGTCAGCTGGTCGTTCCGACCTTGTCCGGCAGGGCGATCTCCAAAGCAACCGGACGATGATCCGACAGGGTGCAGTTGAGTACCCGGGCATTTTCCACCTGCAGGTCATCGGAAATGAAGATGTGATCGATGTTCCGGTACGGCCGCCAGCTTGGATAGGTCGGCCATTGGGCGATGGGGTTGCGCAAACCACCCTGTGACTGCAGCAGCTTCAACTCCGGGCTGGACGCGCGAGTGTTCATGTCACCCATTACGATCACGTGCTCGAGATCCGCTATCAATTCGTTGATATGAGCCACCTGGTTCAAGCGCGCGCGTTTGCCCAGCGCCAGGTGCACCACGAACACGCTCAGCGCGTTTTCGCCGGTACCGTAAGTCACACGCAGCGCACCCCGTCCCGGGATCGTGCCGGGAAGGCGATGCTCGTGCACCGTCGTGGCGGCGAAACGGCTCAGCAGGCCGTTGGCTACGTGGGCGAACTTCCCCACCTTGCGGTTGGACTGCTGATACCAGTGCGGAAAGCGCCCCTGTTCGGCGAGATAACGGGTCTGGTTGATGAATCCGCTGCGCAAACTGCCGGCATCGGTTTCCTGCAACCCGACGATATCGTAGTCACCCACCAGGCGGCCGATATTTTCCATGGTCGTGGCCCGCACGATGCTGGGCAGCAGGTTACGGTAACTGTGCGTGACGTAGTGATGGTAGCGGCGCGTGGCGGTCCCCGCCTGAATGTTGTAGCTCAGCAACCGTAATCGCCGGGGACGCTCGACCTCCGGCACGGGCGTAATGGGCTGGTTCTGGTATGTGAAACTGATGCTCACTCGGTCGCAGCACTCGCTCCGGTTGCGCTGCGGGAGGCATTGATCTCGGCCACCAGATAGTTGACCACCTCAAATACGCGTCCACCGGAGGTGGCCATGGAAGTCACGTATTCACCGTTGATCACCAGGGAGGGAACGCCCGTGAGACGGTAACGCCTGGCCTCGTTAAGCGCTTTCTGCATTTTGTTCTGTACGGCGAAGGAATCCCAGACCTTGTTGAACTCTTCTTCACTGATTCCGTACTCGACAAAGAAAGTGGCCAGGTCTTCCTTGCTCATGATTTGCCGCCGTTCCACGTGCATGGCATCGAACAGTGGTTGGTGGATTTCGTCGGCCTTCCCCAGAACTTCCGCCACGTAATAGGCCCGCGCGTGCACGGCCCAGCGCGAGTTGAGCGGCGCGGGAACCCGCACGAAGACCACGTTCTCGGGCTTGGATTCCAGCCAGCGCACCACCGAAGGTTCCAGGGAGTAACAATGCGAGCAGCCGTACCAGAAATATTCTTCGACAGTAATGGGCGCGCTGGGATCGCGATCATCGGCCGGGGCCACGCGCTCGTAGTGAACGCCTTGCTGAAAACCCTGGGCCCAGGTCAGCCCGAACGGCACCAGCAATATGAGCAAGCAAAGAAATCTTTTCATGATCAAAAATCCGAAACAGGAGTATGAACACTCGGACCACGCCTGGGCGCAGCGGTTCCACCAACCGTTAGTGCAGCCCCGCCACGTAAGTCGCCACCGCACGCATATCGCGCTCTGTCATGCGCCGGGCTATGTCCGTCATTATGTAACTGTTGGTCCCTTCGACCAGTCCGTCGGCGTAGGCCTGCAGGGCGATATAGGTGTACTCCGCGTGCTGGCCGCTCAGCAACGGGTAAGCCGAGCCCGGATTGCCCTGTCCGTTCGGACCGTGACAGGCCATGCAAGCGGGAACCTCTGCTTCAGCGATCCCGCCCCGGTATACTTTCTCTCCATGGGGCAGCAACCTGGGATCCGTCTCCCCGGGCAAGGGGGTTTGTGCGGAGAAGTATGCCGCCAGATCGGCGATATCCTCATCGCTCAGGGGTGCCGCCATTTCGTTCATGACCTGACCGACCCGAACGCCCGAGCGGAAACCTCTCAACTGCTCCTCCAGATAGTTCGCGTGCTGACCGGCAATTTTCGGCCATTGCGGCGTCGTGCTGTTGCCGTCTTCGCCATGGCAGATGGCGCAGCTTTGGGTTTTCGCCTTGCCGGCCTCGGGATCACCTGCCGCGTAAGCATTGAAAGCGAACGCGCCGAACGCAAGAACCAACAGAAGAAGCCAGGGCGTTTTCATCACGGGTTTGTGGTGCACAAAGGATCTCAAGGCAAAAAGCTCAGGTTCGTCAAGGTCTTCTTGTTCAACCTCATTGTTAAGCAGCGAGCAGGAATCTTACACTAGGCGCCGGTGGCCAGGAAAACCGACCCATGGACTACAGCAAAGCACAATACGTGCTCAATGCACACCGGCTGGCTCAACTCCCCCCGGACAGGGGCGCGGAGGTGGCCTTCGCGGGCCGTTCCAACTCGGGAAAATCCAGCGCGATCAATACCATAACGCGCCAGAAGGGTCTGGCACGCACCAGCAAGACTCCCGGGCGCACCCAGCACCTGGTGGTGTTCGAACTGGACCCGGACCGGCGGCTGATCGATCTGCCCGGCTTTGGCTACGCCAAGGTCCCGGATTCCGTGCGCCGGCACTGGAACGCCACCCTGGACGATTATTTCCGCACCCGGGAGTCCCTGCGGGGATTGGTGCTGATCATGGACGTTCGTCATCCCCTGAAACCTTTCGATGTGTCCATGCTGGACTGGTGCCGACAGGCGAACCTGCCCTGTCAGGTACTCCTGAGCAAGGCTGACAAGCTCAAACGGGGACCGGCGGGCACGACTTTGCTGGAAGTCAGCGGCAAGCCCGAAACCTCCGGCTGGGACTGCCAGGTACAACTGTTTTCGGCGCCCAAACACCAGGGCGTTGACGAGGTCCGCGCCCGGCTGGATGCCTGGCTCGACTAGTCCGGACCGGGCCTAACCCGGGCCGCCATCGGCGCTCAGATCATCGCCGGGTTTGACGACGCGCAGACGGGGCTGGTTCGGGATTTTAGCGGTCATGCCGCCGAAATCCAGTTCATCCAGCCGGCGGATCGCCCCTACGTAACTGCCCTGCAGATAATCCACCCCCGCTTCCTTGAGCAGACGGGCGGTTTCCGCGTTGCCGACGAACTCGGCGATGGTCTCGAGCCCCAGCGAATGGGCGATTTCATGAATGGACGTCACCATGGTGCGATCGATGGCGCTTTGCGCCATGTTCTGGACGAACACGCCGTCTATCTTGATGAAATCCACCGGCAGATGCTTGAGATGCGCGAAAGAACTGAATCCGGTGCCGAAATCATCCAGCGCGAAACGACAACCGATGGCTTTCAGCTCGTCGATGAACTTGCGCGCCGCCTCAATGTTGGTGATCTCGGAAGTCTCCGTGATCTCGAACACGATGCAACGCGGGTCCACGTGAGGACCGTCCAGCAGACTCCGTATCAACGGCAGCACCTGAGCGTCCTGCAAGGTGAGATTGGAAATATTGATGGTGAAAATCGCCGGCGCGCGCCCCATGGCGGTCAATTTGCGCATCATTCCACTCACCACCCACAGATCGATCTCGGGCATGACCTTGACGCGTTCGGCCATGGGCACGAACTGACTGGCGGGCAACAAGCGTCCGTCCTCGCCCACCATGCGCAGCAGTACTTCGAACATGGGCGCTTCCGGCACGACCTGCGGCCACAGATGCCCCGTTTCCGGCAGTTGATCGCTTATCAGATCCGCCGTGGGAATGATCGGCTGACAGCAGAAAATAAAACGATCGTTCTTCAGCGCATCGCGCAGTCTGCGCGTCCAACCGGCATTGAGGTCGCGCACGATACGATAGTCGTGTTCGGGCACATATACATGTGTGCGATCACGACCTTTTTTCTTCGCGATCATGCAGGCCACTCGCGCCTCTTCGATGATCTGGTCCGTGGATTCCGCATCCCGGCTGACCAGCGCGACGCCCAGCGATGCGGCCAGTTGACGCTTCTTGCCACCAGCCTCATAGCTGCACTGGCTCACGGCGGCGCGGAAATCATCCGCGAGTGTAAATACGTTCTCCAGTTCCACGTCGTGAATCAGGATTACGAACTTGTCAGCAGACAGTCGCGCCAGCATGTCGGCTCCGGTGAGTTGCGCCGACAGGGCGGCGCCCACCTGTGCCAACAACTGGTCGCCCGTGGCGTTGCCCGCGGTTTCATTGACGAAGCTGAAGCGATCCAGATCCAGATACAACAGTGCGTGATAGGCGTCGCTTTCCTTCGACACGCGGATATCGTCCGCCAGTCGCTCGACGAAACGCTGCCGGTTCGCCAGCCCCGTGAGTGGATCATGAGTGGCATCCCAGCGCAGCTGTTCGATGCTCTTGCGCTCGGCGATGTCGCGGAAAACGATGACCGACCCTTCGCGGCGATTCTGGATGGACAGCGGGAAAACAGTGCATTCCACAGGCACCGGGCGCCGTTCCTTGTGCCAGAAAACGGTTTCGAAAGCATGCATGGGATCGCCGCTGAAATAGGCCTGCCGCAGCGGACATTCCGTATCAGCCTTGGGAGAACCGTCCTCACGTGCGTAGTGCAGGGTCTCGAAAGCCAGCTCGCCGATGAGATCCTGACCTTCGTAACCCAACAGATCCGAACCCGCCGGATTGATAAAGGTGACACGGCCCTCGTTGTCCACGCCGTATACACCGTCACCTACCGAGCAAAGAATTCCATCAAGACGCCGACGCTCCGCTTCAACGGACTCCCGGGCCTCAATGGTGCGTATCAGAGTGCGCACGCGAGTCAGAAAGAGTTCCTTGGCTTCGTTTTTGAACATGCACTCGATGGCGCCCGCTTCCAGACACTTTTTGATGATGCCTTCTCGGTAGGCGCCGGTAATGATCGCGGTCGTGATCGACGCCGACTGCGGATTCTCCCGCAGCCGCGCGCACAACACGTCACCGGTGCCGTCGGGTAGGAAGTAATCGATGATCGCGAGATCGAACACCCCTTCCTGGGCGGCCTTGAACCCTTCCTGCACCGTGACCGCGGTGACCACGGTGAAGCCCGCATCTTCGAGAATCTTGCGATAGGACTCGCGCACACTCTTGGAGTCGTCCACGAACAGGATCCGCGCGTGGAACGCCGTGGGGTGCTCGCCTTCGGCCGGCGCGAGCTTGCTCATGGCACCCGGGATTTCGGCAAAGCTGGCCCACAACAGGTACTCACTGGCCGGACGGATGCGGTTCCACTCGGTCAAATGCGCGTTCTCTTCGTGGGACAGCAACAGGACCGGCAGCTTCCAGGTCTCGGGTTCTGACAGATGCTCCAGCAGCGATTCGAACTCCGGCGTGACGCCGGCCGGTACGCCCATGATCACGGCGTCGAACTTCTGATCGTCGGGCGGCTGCTTGAGCAGCAATTCCCCGTGGCGGAAGCCATCGGCAATGGTAGTCTCGGTCAGATTCGCGCTACGCAGGGTGCGTATCAGCAAATGCCGGAGCGTGGCGGATTTCTCGATAATGAGTAGTCGCACGGTGCAGCCTCCTAAATCTACCAAGAGAACCGGTGGCGCACCGGGACCGGACGGGCGTCGGTCTGTTGCCAGACCAGGGTCTAGTCCCCTCAGGATGCTCACCATATCACTTCCGGTGGGCAGCTTGAACGGCTCGAAACCACCATCGTCCCCGCAGGGCCCTATAATCGGGGCCTGTAGAGGGTCCCACGCCCTGATTTTTCCATGAAAGCCTTCGCCCGCTATCCCGCCGCACGCCCCAGACGCATGCGCAAAGACCCCTTCTCCCGCCGTCTGATGCGCGAGAACCGCTTTTCCGCGGACGATTTGATCCAGCCCCTGTTTGTACTGGACGGGGTACGAACCCGGGAGCCTGTGCCCTCCATGCCCGGAATCGAGCGGCTCAGCGTGGACCTGCTGGTGGTGGAAGCCCGGCGGGTGGCGGATCTGGGCATTCCCGCGGTAGTCGTGTTTCCGGTCACGCCCGAGGCTCGCCGCTCCGAGGATGCGGCGGAGGCCTTCAACCCCGAGGGTCTGGCCCAGCAGGCGATCCGGGCACTCAAGGAGACCGTACCGGAACTCGGTGTCATCACGGATGTGGCCCTGGACCCCTTTACCAGCCATGGCCAGGACGGGCTCGTGGACGCGGCGGGTCATGTACTCAATGACGAAACAGTGGATGTGCTGGTGAAGCAGGCCTTGTCCCACGCCCGGGCGGGCGCCGACGTGGTGGCTCCCTCGGACATGATGGACGGGCGCATCGGTGTCATCCGCCAGGCTCTCGAAGACAACGGTTTTGCCAACACCCGCATCCTCGCCTACGCGGCCAAGTATGCCTCGGCTTTCTACGGCCCCTTCCGGGACGCAGTCGGTTCCGCGACGACTCTGGGTGCAGGGGACAAGTACAGTTATCAGATGGATGTGGCAAACACGGACGAGGCGTTGCACGAAGTGGAATTGGATCTCGCCGAGGGCGCCGACATGGTAATGGTGAAGCCGGGGATGCCCTACCTGGACATCGTCAAACGGGTGAAGGACACCTTCGCCGTGCCGACCTTCGTCTACCAGGTAAGCGGTGAATACGCCATGCTCAAGGCCGCGGTGGCCGACGGCACGCTGGAAGAAAAACCCGTTGTGATGGAAATCCTCACTGCTTTCAAGCGCGCCGGCGCTGACGGCATACTGACCTACTACGCCGCTCAAGCGGCGGAGTGGCTGAAGGAGTGAGCATTCGTTGCGCGCTTTTCGGGCACCCGGTGGCCCACAGTCCCTCCCCTGAAATGCACCGTCTGTTCGCCGAGCAGACCGGCTGCGATCTTTCTTATGAAACGATCGATACCGAGCCCGGCAACCTGGCATCCGCCCTGGATGTGTTTGCCACGGAGAACGGGCACGGCGGCAACATCACGCTGCCGTTGAAAGAAGAAGCCTTGTGCGTGTGCGGTGATTTGTCGGATCGGGCACGCGAAGCGGTTGCGGTGAACACCGTGTTACGGACCGAAAAGGAAAGCTGGCGCGGGGACAATACGGACGGGATGGGACTGGTCCGAGATCTGACCGGGAACGCCCATATCAAGGTGTTCGACCGGCGTGTTCTGGTGGTCGGTGCCGGCGGCGCCGCCCGGGGCATCGTCCCGGCCCTGCTATCGGAGAAGGTTTCTGCGCTGGTCGTTGTGAACCGCGGCGTCGAACGTGCGGAAGAGATCGCCGGGCGGTTCGCGGATGTCCGCGCAATGTCTTTCGAGGACGTCGCCTCCGATGGTCCCTACGACATCATCATCAATGCGACTTCCATGGGGCACGCCGAGGAAGCGCCGCCATTGCCGGATGGCATCGTTGGAGCCGCAGGTTGTTGTTATGACCTATCCTATGGCGCGCTGGCCGAGCCGTTTCTGCGCTGGGCGCGCCTGCAAGGCGCCCTGCATGTTCTGGATGGCGTGGGCATGCTCGTGGAACAGGGCGCGGAGTCCTTCTTTCTCTGGACGGGCAAACGCCCGGACACGCCGCGGGTCATTGCCGCGATGCAACAGCGCGTCGCCTAAAAAAAACGTGGAAAAACGGGACGGCTTCGTTTCTTGCCAAGCCGCGTCCGGCCGACGCGCATCGGAGAAAACGATCCTGTCCCCTATTGTGTGACGTCACCTTTCTTGTGTAGTGATGCGGATTTCGGACTCGAGGGTCCGGTGCACGGGACACATATCGGCGATCTCGAACATACGGGCGCGCTGAGCGTCATCCAGATCGCCTTTGATGGAGATCTTCCGACCGATGTGGTCGATGCGGCCTTTCCGGGTCTCACATTCCTCACAGTCTTTCGCATGTATTTTGTCGTGGGTCAGTTCCACCGTGACCTGTTCCAGCGGCAATTTCTTGCGATCGGCATACATCCGCAAGGTCATGGCCGTGCAGGTACCCAGCGCAACCAGCAGATAATCATAGGGTGATGGCCCGGCATCGTCACCACCGGCAGCCACAGGTTCATCACCGAAAAGGTGGTGGCGTCCGGCGCGTATTTCCTGGGTGAACCGGCCTGTAGGGGCTTCGCGAACCACCACTTGTCCCGTTTCGGGAAGTTGTTCCATATCGGGCTTTAGATAAGGTTCCAACCAGGCGGACAACATGGCGGCCACGAACTCCGAGTCCTGGCGGCGTGTGAGCATGTGATCGGCGCCATCAAGAGAAACAAAGCTCTTGGGATGTTTCGCTGCCTGAAAAATGTAACCAGCATGATCAATGCTCACGGTGGCATCCGCCGGCGCGTGGAAGATCATCAGCGCTTTGCGCATGTCGCGCACCTTGGCGGCCAGGTCATGTTGCTGAATGTCGTCCAGAAACTGTTTCTGAATCACGAAGGGGCGCCCGGCCAGATCCACCGGCGCTTCCCCCGTGTGCATGATGTCGCTCACCGCATCCCCGAGCAGGTGTTGCACATGCGCGGGATCCGATGGGGCATTAATCGTCGCCACTGCCTGGGCCTCCGGAATCTCCGCTGCAGCCGCCAGCACACCAGCACCCCCCAGACTGTGGCCCACCAGCAAGTTGACCGGCCCGTATTCAGCGGCCAGAAAACGCGCCGCCGCCACGATGTCCGCCACGTTGGTGGAGAAGTTGGTTTCGGAGAACTCGCCTTCGCTGGCCCCCAGACCCGTGAAATCAAAGCGCAGGGCCGCAATGCCCCGCTGGGCCAGGGCCCGGCTGATGCGGCTTGCAGCCCGGGTTTCCTTGCTGCAACTGAAACAGTGGGCGAACAGGGCGCAGCCGCGAAAGGGCCCGGAAGGCCGGTCGAAACGGGCATCGAGTTCATGACCCTGGCTGCCCGGGAATCGGACATGTTCTGAAGGCATGGGTAGTCTCCGCGCTATGGGTAATCAGTCGCATTCACCCGGCATGCTCCGTGTGAGTATGATGCTGCCTCGGATCTGCGAACGGCCCCACTATGCATCAGACCCGCCAATGCCTCCAGAGCCTGCTATGCGCCTCACTTGGCTGGGGACTCGTCGCGTGGGGAAGCGTCGATGCCGACATCCTGCACCGCTACACCATCCGGGTAGACGAGGAATTGAACATTCTCCAGGTGGAAGCCTGTTTCGATGGCGTGCCGCCGCGCATATTGCAGACCTCGTCAGATGAAGCTCAACAGTATTTGAGTGAGTTCAGGGTAGTGAGCTCGGGCAGCCGCCTGTATCCGGACGGCCGTTACATGCGCCTCGGCCGACTCGGCGAAAACGCCTGCGTGAGTTACCGGGTGGATGCGGGAGCAGCTGCCCAGCACCAGAAGAAGGATGAAATGGGGCTCGCCAGACGCGTTGGAGATGATCTGCTGGTGTCGCCACAGTTGTGGTTCTGGCGTCCCCGATCCCTGGATGCGGATACGGATATCGAAATCGTCTTCGACCTGCCCAACGGTGTGAACGTCTCCGTTCCATGGCATACGGTGGAACGCGATGGTTCGCGGGTCGTTTGTCACGTTGGACACACGCCCTATTCCTGGTCAGCAACCGTGGCCTTCGGTGATTTCGAAGTGACAAAGATCTCCGTGGACAACATGACCTTGCGCGTGGCGATGCTCGACGGAGATCGCCCATATGACCGGGATAAGATGCTTCGCTGGCTGCACGCCGCGCTGGAAAATGTGCGGGGCGCCTACGGGAAATTGCCCAGGCAGGAACCTCAGGTGGTGATCGTTCCGGTCGGTGAAAAGGGCGAACCGGTTCCGTTCGGACGCGTTATCCGTGGTGGCGGAGGGGCGGTCCAGTTCTTCGTGGATCCATCCTATTCCCTGCAGCGATTTACCGGCGATTGGACCGCCACCCACGAGTTCAGCCACCTTTTACTGCCGTTCGTCAGTCGAAATGGTGCATGGTTGTCCGAAGGTCTGGCAACCTATTATCAGAACGTACTCATGGCGCGAGCCGGCGAGTACAGCGAACACAAAGCATGGCAGAAATTGCATGAAGGTTTCCAGCGCGGGATCCGCAACACCCGGGGTGACCAGACGCTTCTGGACGCAAGCCGCAACATGCGCCGTGACGGCGCCTATATGCGGGTCTATTGGACGGGAACGGCGATTGCGTTGCTGGCCGACCTGGAACTCCGCCAACGCACAGGTGGTCAAATATCACTGGATCTGGCCATGCAGCGTTTCGCAGATTGTTGCCTGCCCTCCGATAAGACGTGGCAGGCCCGGGACGTCATGCAGCGCCTCGACCAGTTGGTCGGGGAGACGGTTTTTGTGCCGCTCCACGACCGCTACATCGAGTCCAGCGATTTCCCGGAGTTGCACGATGCCTACCGGGCGCTGGGCCTGGACGTAAGTCGAGATGAAGTCAGTCTCGATGATGGCGCACCGCTGGCGGCCTTGCGCAAAGCAATCATGACTGGAAAAACGGAACAGCTTGCTGATGAAAACTCTCCAACCATCTCCCCGGCTCCCTGAACCGGAAAGCACACGCCTCCGAACTGCGTTGTTGTTTTGTATCGGGTTTCTGGCAGCGCCGGTGGTGCTGGCGGAATCCGGTGAAGAACTCTTCACGACGCTGGAAACGCGTCTACAGGAAGCCGCCAACGTTACCATCGGCGCCGTAATAACGGCCAGCGGGGCTGTCGAGGCCAGGGTCGCCGGCGAGACCCAACTGGTAGCCGGAAAGCAATTGCGTTTTGGATTTCGTGGCAGTTTCATGGGCGAACAGTGGACCGCGGAACTGTTTTCCAACAAAACCGACACCCGTTGGCGCACGGAGAACGACTTCTTCAGCGTAGAACGCGGACCGGAGCTCGAACAGAGCATCCTGCTGGGGTTTACACGCATGGGACTGCTGCACAACGTCATGACCATCGGCAGCGGCAAGGCACCGGAGCATGCCGACGGTGGCGTCGCGGAATGGGTCAAGGCCGTCAATTTCACGGAAGTTGTGGATGAGGATCTCAAGGGGCGCGCCACCCGGCGTTTTGAATTCGAAATCCTGGTGGACGGGCAGGACTCGGGCGCCGTCACTCTCTGGCTGGATGCGGAAACCGGCATGCCGGCCCGGCGCGAACAGGTTGTGCAATTTCCCGACGGTGAAATGAAAGTCGTGGAGATCTACAGGGGTATCGTGCTGAACGCCAAGATCATTACCGAGTCTGAAGCCTTCAGGACCGAGTATTGAATACACGCGCTCCGTGTCCAGAACATGGATGACGCCCGGGCGCGGGAACCGTCCGACGGCACAAAGTGAGCTCTAGATATTGCTGCGGGGGTTGAACGGCAATTCCCGTTCCATGCGCTCGTAGAATTCCTTCGCCTCGTCACTGTCCGCCGGCGGCGTAACAACCTTCAGGTGCACATATTGATCGCCCGTGCGGGTGCCGGACAAGCCACGCCCACGCAAACGCAGGATGCGCCCTTCCCCGGAGTTGGGCGGGACCGTCAGGTCGACGCGGCCGCCGAGAGTAGGCACCTCCACCGTCGCACCCAGCGCCGCTTCCCAGGGGGTAATCGGCAAGTCCAGATGAATGTTGCGTCCCTCCAGCCGGTACAGGGGGTGCGGCCGGAATGAGATCTCCAGATACAGATCACCCGCAGGCCCGCCACCGACACCTGGCCCGCCCTGACCGCTGAGGCGAATCTGCTTGCCCTGGGTGATGCCCTTGGGGATGCGCACATCCAGCGCCCGTGGCTGTACCGAACCGTCAGCTGCCGGCATTTGCAGGGTCAGGCGGCGCGTATCCCCGTTATAGGCGGAGTCCAGATCCACCTCGAGTTTCGCGCGAACATCTTCCCCGCGCATCCTGAAGCTCCGACCACCGCCGCCGGCCGGGCCGCGGGCCCCAAACAGGCTGTCAAAGAAATCGGAGAATCCCGACGGTCCCGCGGGCCCTGCCTCGCCGAAGCCAAAACCCGACTCCCAGTCAGGGGGCGGGCGAAAGTCCTGGCCCGCCTGCCAGTTGCGACCCAACTCGTCATAGGCCTGACGTTTTTCCGGGTCACGCAGCACCTCGTAGGCTTCACCGACTTCCTTGAAACGGTCTTCAGCGTCGGTTTCCTTGCTGACATCCGGGTGATACTTGCGCGCCAGCTTTCGGTAGGCGCCCTTGATCTCCTCGGCGGTCGCCGAAGAGCCGATACCGAGGGTGTCGTAGTAGTCCTTGAATTCCATGCGCAGTGCCAGTGTCGGCGGAACGAAGGCGCCGCGCAACACCCGGTTCATATGGAGCCGGCCGGGTGTCATTTCAACCCACATCGCAGTTGACAGCGGCTCCTGCCAAACCGGGTCGCGGCTGGAAAGCCGCTCCTACAAAGCCGCTCCTACAAAGCGGCTTCTACTGCCCGGGCGGAGGCGCGATGCTGATGTCGATCTCCGACACGGGGCCGAAATCGGTCAGCGGACGGTCATGGCCCTCGCTGGGTCCGACCACCATGATGGCGAATTTGTCCGGGTGGATGTGTGTCCTGGCAGCCTGGCGCACGTCTTCCACGGTGGTCTCCCGGACAGCCTGCTGGTAGCGGTCGAGCCAGTCCAGCGGGTAGCCATAGTACTCGAACACCAGCTGCTGCCCCAAGATCTTGGAAGGGGAATCCGAGTTAAAGACGAAGGAGTTGAGAATACTCTCCCGGGCCCGCTCCACCTCTTCCGCGGTGGGTGGCTCGGTGATGAGGTTTTTGGCTTCCCGAATCAGCGCCTCGATGCCGGCACCGGTGGTTTCGACCTTGGTGGTCATCCACATCTGGAACAACCCGTCATGGTCCCAACCGCTGCCGACGCTGCCACGCACGGAGTACGCCAGCCCCTGTTTGCTGCGGATACGGGTGAACAGACGCGACGCGAAACCGCCGGAGAATACCTCGTTGAGCAGTTGCAGGGCGACGTAATCGGGATCGTCGTGGCGGATGCCCAGGTGGCCCATGGTGATGTCGGACTGGGTCATGTCCTCCTTGGGAATGTAGTAAACGGCCGGTTCCACATGCCGGCGATAGTCACCCACCAGATCCGGCGCGCTCGGGCCCGCCTCCCAGTCCGCGAAAGCCTCGCTGATCAGTTCAACCATTTCGTCCGTCTGAAAATCCCCGACGAGACCCATCACGAAGTTGTTGGGGTGGAAATAGTCCCGATGAAAAGTAACCAGGTCATCCCTCGTGGTGTTGGCGATGGACAGGTAATCAGATTCGCGAGCGTAGGGAGACTCCGGACCGTAGATCACGTCGGCGAATTCCCGAAACATGATCCCGAGAGGGTCGTCGTTCTGGCGGGCGATCATGGAGTTGACGCGGTTCTTTGCCACCGCCAGACGCCCTTCGTCAAAGTACGGGTTGCGCAGAATATCCACCATCAGCGCCAGCACCTCGGGGAAGTCGTCTTTCAGGGCGCTGACCGAAACTCTCCCCGAAGAAATCCCTATGCTCGTTTCGATGCTGGCTGCGCGGTTTTCCAGAAAATCGTCAATCATGTCCGGGCTGTGCGTCGTGGTTCCGCCGGTTCTCATTACCGTTCCGGTCAGAGACGCCAGCCCGACTTTGTCTTCCGGTTCAAGCACCGAACCGGTGCGCACCAGTATCGTGCCACCCACCAACGGCAGTTCATGATCTTCCAGCAGCATGAGCACCATGCCATTGGGCAGTTCCACGCGTGTGGGCTGTGGAATATCAAACTCGCGCAGCGCCGGGTACCAGATATCATCCGGCCGCTTCGCCTGCGCGCCAGCCAGCAGCGGAAACACCAACAGGACGGCGAAAGCGACTGCCTTTGTTACACACATGTCTCTCATCGTTTTCTTCCTCACGATCCCGGCCTTGTCGATCCCGCTTGGCCCAGCACGGTTTTGGCCGCATCGGGGTTGGTTACGATGGTGCCAACGGTACGGTTGGACGGTATCAGTGCGGCATTCGCCACCCTGCGGATAT
>SMWH01000010.1 GCA_004357005.1 Gammaproteobacteria bacterium | reverse complement strand
GGAGGACCGGATTGATTTCCCCCTGTTCGTCCAGGGGCGGAGTCCCCGTGCCCAGTTGCTTCAACGATTCCGGGAAGCCGGCAACGGTGTGTTGCTGGGTACGGCGAGTTTCTGGGGGGGGGTGGATGTGAAGGGGCAGGCGCTGTCCTGCGTGATCATCGACAAGCTGCCGTTTGCCTCACCGGGTGATCCGGTGCTCGAGGCGCGTCTGGACACCTTGCGCCGTGGTGGCATGAATCCCTTCGCCACATACCAGTTGCCAATGGCAGTGCTGAGTCTCAAGCAGGGAGCGGGACGTCTGATTCGCGATGTTCATGACTTCGGCGTCCTGGTGGTATGTGATGTGCGACTGTTGACCCGGTCCTATGGTCGTGTCTTCATGGACAGCCTTCCGGACATGCCCTTCACCCAGGAATTGGATGACGTAAAAAGGTTTTACCGAATCAATACTCATGTGCGCGGCGGCCAGTCGTGAAACTGCTTGCCATCGAAACGTCCACCGATGCCTGTTCCGTCGCGCTGGGTGTCGGCGAAGTGATGAGTGAACGCCACGAAATCGCCCCGCGGCGTCACGGTGCACTGGTGTTGTGTTTTGTGGATGAACTCATGGCCGAGGCCGGGCTGGATGCCGGGCAACTGGACGCGGTTGTTCTGGGAAGAGGCCCCGGGTCCTTTACCGGCGTGCGGATCGCCGCCGGTGTCGTGCAAGGCATCGCCTTTGCGGCGGAACTGCCCGTGGCCTGCGTGTCCTCCCTCGCTACCCTGGCCCAGGGAACCGATGTCGATCTGGTCGTGTGCGCTCAGGACGCGCGCATGGGCGAGGTATACGCCGGCGCCTTCGAGCGCCAGGACGGGCTGATGCATGCGATCACGCCGGAACAGGTCTGCGGGCCCGCGGACATTCCGGTACCCGCAGGCGGTGGTCGTTACGTTGGTGTCGGCAGCGGTTTTGAGCGTCATGGGGATGCGTTGCGGCGCCATCTCGGCGGCGCTCTGAAGGATATTGATACCGGCCATTGTCACCCGCGTGCGCGCGACGCGCTGAAACTGGGGCAGGCCGTGTTGGAGGCGGGCGGCGGCGTGGAAGCGGCGCAGGCATTGCCTGTTTATTTGCGCGACGAAGTGACCCACCGGGGCGGCGGGCAGTAGCGTCCGATTTGCGCCGGTCACGCCTGATTCGCACTACTTGATCAGGAAGATCGTGCCCAGCCCCAGCAGTACGGAGAAACCGATGACATCCGTCACCGTGGTCAACACCACGTTTCCGGCGAGGGCCGGGTCGATATTCAGGCGTTGCATCACCAGCGGAATGATCACGCCCGCCAGCGCGCCGGCCATCAGGTTGACGGCGATGGCCAGGGCGACCACGGCACCGAGACTGAACTCGTCGTACCAGAGGATGGCGACCCCGCCCACCACCAGCGCCCACAAGATGCCGTTGAGCAAGGCGACGGCCACTTCTTTGGTCAGCAAGGCCTGGGCGTTGCCGGGGCCCACCTGTCCTACCGCGATACCACGAATCATGAGCACCAGGGTCTGGCCGCCCGCGATTCCGCCCATGCTGGCGACCACTGGCATCAGTACTGCGAGGGCCACGACCTGGGCAATGGTCGCCTCGAAACGGGTGATGACCCACGCGGCGAGCAAGGCAGTCAGCAAATTGATGCCCAGCCACCAGCCACGACGGACCACGCTGGTGACTACCGGCGCGAACATGTCGTCTTCCTCGTCCAGACCGGCGAGGCTCAACACCGAGTGTTCGCCTTCCTCGCGCACCACGTCCAGAACGTCGTCGACGGTAATACGGCCCAGCAGCATGTTGTTGTCATCCACCACCGGCGCGGAGACCAGGTCCCGGCGTTCGAACAGCGCCGCCACGTCGTTGTCTTCCATCGTGGTGGGTATGCCCTCAACCGAGGTGTCCATCGCGTCCGCCACGAGCAGACCGAGATCCCGGGTAACTACATCGGTCAGCGACAGGCGGCCCACATAACGTCCGTCCCGGTCCACCACGAAGAGGTAATCGGTGTGTTCGGGAATTTCTCCGAGCTTGCGCAGGTAACGCAAAACCACATCCAGTGAGACGTCGCGCCGCACCGTGATGACGTCGGTGTTCATCAGACCGCCGGCGCTGTCTTCCGGGTAGGACAGCACCGTGGCCAGACGCTCCCGGTTCTCCTTGTCCATGGAGTCCAGGATCTGACGCGTAACCGTGTCCGGCAGATCATCGAGGATGTCTGCCAGGTCATCCAGTTCCAGTGACCCGGTGGCGGCGATGAGCGCGCCGGCTTCCATCTCGCGGATCAGGCTGGCCCGGACTTCTTCGTTGACGCTGACCAGCACTTCGCCCTCGTTATCCGCATCCACCAGTTTCCAGACGATGAGGCGGCGCTGGGGCGGGAGCGATTCGAGCAGATGAGCGATCTCGGCGCCGTTCAGACTCTTCAAAAGCTCGCTGACGGGGTTCAGCTTGCCGCTGTCGAGTGCGTCGCTGAGAGTGGACAGGACTTCCTGCCCGGTGTCTGTGCGAAGCTCATTATCCATGTGAAATAAACCGTTCCGGCCGCTGCCGGGCCCAAAAGGCCCGGGCGGGCGCCCTAGTATCCATGAAAATCCCCGCCGCTGAGTTTAAAGGCCGGGGCTGGCACCGTCTATGTGGGGAGTCGCGGGCCTTGTTATGGACTTGGTTTTCGACCCGGGCCGCTCCCACGAGCGCAGACGTGGTTTATTCCAGTTCCCTTTCCAATTCCCTGTGGCGCGCCATGACGTTGCGCCGGGTGGCTCGGAAGTGCCG
Source organism: Gammaproteobacteria bacterium (assembly GCA_004357005.1). Classification (GTDB taxonomy): domain Bacteria; phylum Pseudomonadota; class Gammaproteobacteria; order SMWH01; family SMWH01; genus SMWH01. Next base: position 3,953 of record SMWH01000010.1, on the reverse strand, counting down.
GGCGAGTTGTTCGACGATGTAAACCGAACGGTGGCGACCGCCGGTGCAACCCACACCCACGGTGATATAGGAACGATTCTGCTCGGCGAAACGCGGCAGCCACCGCTCCAGCATTCCGGTGAGATCGCTGATCATCTCGCCCACCATGGCCTGTTTGCCCAGGAACTCGGCCACGGCGGCATCCCGCCCGGTCAGGGGCCGCAGCTCCTGTTCCCAATGCGGGTTGGGCAGACAGCGCGCGTCAAAGGAGAAATCCACGTCAGGGGGCACGCCGTGCTTGAAGGCGAAGGATTCGAGCAGCAGCGATACCTGGCCGGGTTCCGGCGCGACTCTGGTCCAGATCTGCTGGCGAAGCTGGTGGACATTCGTATGGGTTGTATCGATCAGGAGATCGGCCTGTTCGGCGATGGGTTCGAGAAGCTTGCGTTCGCTTTCGATCGCCTCGCTGAGCGTGATCGCGGTTCTTGTGAGGGGATGCTCGCGCCGGGTGTCGCTGAATCGCTGGAGCAGCGTTTCGGTGTCTGCCTGGAGAAAGAAAATGTCCACGCGAACACCCTTATCCCGGAGTTCGGCAATGATCGACGGCAGGCGATCGATATCGTCGCGGCGGTTTCTGGCGTCAATCCCGATGCCCACGCGCTGCTCCTGATCGTCGCCCAGCGCCTGTTCGGCAAAGGCATGCATCAAACCCGCGGGAAGGTTATCGATGCAATAAAACCCCAGATCCTCAAGGGTACGCAGTGCGACCGTTTTGCCCGAACCGGAAAGGCCGCTGACGATAATCAGTTGCATGCAGCGTGAGGAACGTGTCGCGCTTCAGGCCAATGCGCGGTAGTCCTGTGATTCGGTGAGGAGGCGAAACAGTTCGGCAGCGTCCGTGGTTTTCCGGATCCGGGCACAGAACTGTGCGTCGCCGAACATATCGGCCATCAGTTTGAGCATTTCCATCTGTTGCCCGGCCGCGTCTTCGGAGACCGCCAGCGCGAACACCACATCCACCGGCTGATTGTCGGTTGCGTCGAAATCAACCGGTTCCGCAAGCCTCATGAAGGCCGCGCTGGCGAATCCGGGGACAGCGAGCCGCGCGTGGGGAATCGCAATGCCGTTGCCGAGTCCCGTGCTGCCGATCGACTCGCGGGCGCAGAGCGACTCGAAAAGATCACGCGCGCCGACATCCGCGTCCTCATCCGCCATCAACCCGGCCAGTTCCACGAGTATCCGTTTTTTGCTGCCCAACTCGACATCGGTCAGCACGCGTTCAGGGGTGAGCACGTCAACCAGTTGCATGTCCTGTTCCTGTTGCCGTTTTCTGTTTTGTCAACGATAGCCGGTGGCCGTGTTGCGCGTGCTTTGGCTGCGGTGGTGATCAGTCTGCTTTTCCTTGTGCTTTCTGACCTGGCGATCGAGTTTGTCGGCCAGAGCGTCTATGGCCGCATACATGTCATCGGCAGTGGCGTCGGCAAACAGGGATTTGCCCCGCGCGTGAATCGTCGCCTCCGCCTTGTGGTTGAGTTTCTCCACGTCCAGGACGACTCGGATGTCGATCACCCGCTCGAAGTGCCGCTCGAGGCGCAACAACTTGCTTTCCACGTATTCTCTGAGGGGAGGGGTGATTTCGACATGATGTCCGATAATACTGATTTGCATTGTGCGCTCCTTGAAGGACGTCTTCAGGACAGGCGTTTGCGTTCGCTCGAAGGTTGAATCGACATGGCTTCGCGGTATTTCGCGACCGTTCTGCGCGCCACGTTGATACCTTTGTCCAGAAGGATCTTGGAAATCTTGCTGTCGCTGAGGGGTTTCCCGGGTTCCTCTTCGGCCACGATTTTCTGGATCATGGCCCGTATGGCAGTTGAAGAACGTTCCCCTCCATCCGTCGTGCCCAGATGGCTCGAGAAAAAATACTTGAATTCGAAAATACCGCGTGGTGTGTGCATGTACTTGCGCGTCGTCACGCGGGAAATAGTCGACTCGTGCATTTCGACTTGCTCTGCGACTTCACGAAGCACGAGCGGTTTCATGGACTCCTCGCCGTGTTCGAGAAAATCCTGCTGGTGCTCGACGATGCACTGGCCGACCTTGACGAGTGTCTCATTGCGGGTCTGCAGGCTTTTGAGCAGCCAGCGAGCCTCCTGGAGCTGGCCGCGCAGATAATTCGCCTGGTCGCGGTCAGAAAGATCCTTGGCCAGCCCGGCGTAATACGGATTGATCTTCAGTTTTGGAGAGGATTCCGGATTCAATGTCACGACCCACGAGTCATTCTGCCGGGTGACATAGATGTCCGGGATCACGTACTGGGTCTCGGCGTTGCCGATCTGCCCGCCTGGCCGCGGATTCAGGGACCGGATCAGATCCACGACCTCCTGCAGATCTTCATCTGACAGGCGTGTTTTCTGCTTCAGTTTCGTCAGTTCCCGGCGCGCCAGCAGATCCAGGTGCCTGTCCACGATGGTGGTGGCTTCGTCGCACCAGGGTGTGCCTGAGTTCAGATTCCTTAGTTGAATCAGCAGGCACTCGCGAAGGTCACGCGCGCATACGCCTGCCGGATCGAGCGCCTGCAACTGATGCAGAACAGCTTCCATTTCGCCCAGTTCAATCTCGATGTCATCATCGGGGTCTTCTACCAGCGTGCGATGAATGCTTTCGAGTGAGTCGATGAGGTAGCCGTCGTCGTCGACGGCGTCGATAAGTGCGTTGGCGATGGCGAAATCGGTATCTGAGACATGAGTCAGTCGCAACTGCCACAGCAGATAATCGTGCAGGTTGTCTGTGGCCGTTTCCGGGATGTCACGATCCGGCATATCCGGGGTGTTCGGAGTGATCGGTAGTGCGTTGCGCACATCCATCCATTCCCCTTCAGGTGGATCGATGATGTCGGCGCCGTTCGGGGCCTCGGTCGCGCCATCCCGGGGTTCCTGCTCGGTGTCGGGAGTCGGTTCTTCGAGGTCCAGCAGCGGGTTGGATTCCAGGGCTTCCTGAATCTCTTCGCGCAACTCGAAAGTGGATAACTGCAACAGGCGGATCGCCTGCTGAAGTTGAGGCGTCATCGTGAGATGTTGTCCGAGGCGAAGCTGGAGGGACGGTTTCACGATGATCGTTCCGGGCCGGTATTTTTTTCTGTAGCCGGGAGGATCATTGTAGCAATTTCGCCGGGTCCTGCAGAGGGTATCTACAGTCGGAAGTCCGGCCCCAGATACACTTCCCGGACCAGTTCGTTGGCCAGAATCTCCGCCGGGCCGCCTTGGGCCAGCACCGAGCCCTCGCTGAGGATATAGGCGCGGCTGCAAATTCCCAAAGTCTCCCGGACGTTGTGGTCGGTCACCAGCACCCCGATTCCCCGATCGACGAGATGGCGAACGATGCGCTGGATCTCGGCAACGGAGATCGGATCCACGCCCGCGAAGGGTTCGTCCAGCAGGATATAGCGGGGGTTGGCAGCCAGGGCGCGGGCGATTTCCACGCGCCGTCGTTCACCGCCGGACAGGCTTTGTCCGTCCTGATCGCTGAGATGGGCGACCTGGAGTTCTTCCATGAGCCGCTCCAGCACGGTGTTGCGCTCACTGCGGTTGAGATCCTTGCGTACCTCGAGGATCGCAAGGATGTTCTGTTTGACGGTGAGCTTGCGGAAAACGGAAGCTTCCTGGGGCAGATAACCAATCCCCAGTCGTGCCCGCTTGTGCATGGGCAGGTGGGTGACGGGCTGGCGATCGATGCGAATCGAACCACCGTCGCATGGCGTCAGGCCAACGATCATGTAAAAGCAGGTCGTTTTGCCGGCGCCGTTGGGTCCAAGCAGCCCGACAACTTCGCCCTGTTCCACGTGCAGCGACACGTCCTTGACCACGGCACGGCCGCGATAGGATTTTGCCAGGTTGCGAGCGTCCAGCACGTTCAGTCGGTTTCGTTCGTGGTTTCGTCCGCAAGCCCGGCTGGGGCTGCGTCGTCGGGCCGGG
>SMWH01000158.1 GCA_004357005.1 Gammaproteobacteria bacterium | reverse complement strand
GGGGCCGCGTCGAGAGTCGCATACGAGAGCGTGCAACTCCTCCCGCCCATCGCGGTTCCGTAACGCCGGCCCATTGACACCGAACTTCAGTCCGCCTGCCGCCTCAGAAAAGCCGGGATATCCAGATAGGCATCCCGCTGGGTTTCCGGGGCATTTTGCTGGGCGGCTTCCTTGCGCCGGATGGCCGGCCGTTCGCTGAGCTGGGCATAGTCTATCTCACCTGTGGTTGCATTACGGACCAGTTGTACGGGATTCTGTCCCGTCCTGGGGGCGATACCGAGACCCGTGGCTACCAGCGTCACTCGCAGTTCGTCTTGCAGGTCCGGGTCAATGACTGTCCCGACCACGACCGTGGCGTCCTCCGCGGCCAGATCCTGGACCGCCTTGCCGACTTCCTGGAATTCCTGCATGGACAGGTTCAGACCCGCCGTAACGTTCACCAGGATGCCCTTGGCTCCCTGCAGGTTGATGTCTTCCAGCAGGGGACTGGCGATAGCAGCTTCCGCGGCTTCCACGGCACGGTTGTCGCCCCGGGCGGAGCCGGCACCCATCATCGCCATGCCCGTCTCCGACATCACGGTGCGCACATCCGCGAAGTCCACGTTAATCAGACCCGGGCGGGTGATGAGTTCGGCGATGCCCTGCACCGCGCCCTGGAGCACGTCGTTAGCCGCCTTGAAGGCGCCCAGCAGGGTCATGTCCTTACCCAGTACCGTCACCAGCTTCTCGTTGGGGATGGTAATGAGCGAGTCCACCTGCTGCTCCAACTCCTTGATGCCGTTGTCGGCAATCTCGATCCGCTTGCGACCCTCGAAGTCGAAGGGGCGCGTCACTACCGCCACCGTCAGGGCGTTGAGCTCCCGGGCAATCTGGGCCACCACGGGCGCGGCGCCGGTACCCGTACCGCCACCCATGCCGGCGGTGATGAAGACCATGTCGGCACCCGAGAGCACTTCGTAGATGCGTTCCCGGTCTTCCATGGCTGCCTGGCGGCCCAGTTCCGGGTTCGCTCCGGCCCCCAACCCCTTGGTCACATTACTGCCCATCTGCAAGACGGTTTTGGCCGTACAGTTGCGCAGCGCCTGGGCGTCGGTATTGGCACAGATGAAGTCGACACCTTCGATTTCCGCGTCAACCATCTGCTGGACAGCGTTTCCGCCGCCTCCACCAACACCGATGACCTTGATCACCGCATTGGGTGAATATGAGTCCATCAGTTCAAACATCGTTCTTCTCCTCTTTGCCTCTTCATCAATCAACGGGCGCGTTGGTCGCGCGTTCGCAAACTAAAACTCTCCCCGGAACCAGGATCGCATTCGATCCCAAACTCCTGAAACGCTTTCCGCCAGCACCATGCGTCGTTGGGTGTGTTGGTTATGACAGCCGTACAGCAGCAGGCCCACGCCGGTGGCGTGCATGGGGTTGTTGATCATGTCCACCAGACCGGTGACTTGGCCGGGGATCCCCAGCCGCACGGGCATGTGAAAAACTTCTTCCGCCAATTCCACCACGCCTTCCATTTTTGAACTACCCCCGCTCATCACCACGCCCACGGCACACAGGTCCTCGAAACCGGAGCGGCGCAGTTCGTCCTGGACCAGCGTGAAGAGCTCCTCGTAACGCGGTTCCACCACCTCGGCCAGGGTGTGGCGGGCCAGACGCCGTGGAGGCCGGTCACCCACGCTGGGCACCTGGATGGTCTCCTCGGTGTTGGCCAGTTGGGACAGCGCGCACGCGTAACGGATCTTGATGTCCTCGGCGTGCTGGGTGGGCGTGCGCAGGGCCACGGCGATGTCGTTGGTGACCTGGTCACCGGCGATCGGTATCACCGCCGTGTGCCGGATGGCGCCGCCGGTAAACACCGCGATGTCGGTAGTGCCTCCACCGATATCCACCAGGCACACGCCCAGTTCTTTCTCGTCATCGGTGAGCACCGCGTAGCTGGACGCGAGCTGCTCCAGGATCAGATCGTCCACCTCGAGTCCGCAGCGGTTAATGCACTTGATGATGTTCTGGGTCGCGCTGACCGCGCCGGTAACTACGTGCACCCGGGTCTCCAGGCGCACGCCACACATTCCCAGGGGATCCCGGATGCCGTCCTGATCATCCACGATGAACTCCTGGGGCAACACATGGAGGATCTTCTGGTCCGCCGGGATGGCGACCGCCCGTGCCGCGTCGATCACCCGTTCCACATCCTCCTCGATGACCTCGCCGTTCCGGATGGCGACGATGCCGTGGGAATTGAGGCTGCGTATGTGGCTGCCGGCAACACCCGCATACACGGAACCGATATTGCAACCGGCCATCAGTTCGGCTTCTTCCACGGCGCGCTGGATAGACTGCACGGTGGATTCGATGTCCACGACGACGCCGCGTTTCAGACCCCGGGAGGGCACCGAACCCATCCCGATCACTTCCACGCCGCCGTCGGCCTGGCATTCGCCGACGATGGCCACGATCTTTGACGTGCCGATGTCCAGACCCACCAGCAGACTCTTGTCACTTTTTGTCATCGTTGTTACAAGCATCAGGCGCTGTTGTCTTTATCAGGGGGCGAATCCTCGGCCCGTTCTTCCGCTGCCGTGTTTTCGCCGGGTTGTTTGTCAAGGGTGCGTGCAGGCAATACAAACGGCGTCACTTCACGCCTTACGGCCAAGCCGTTGGTGTAGCGCAGGTCTACCGTCACGGGTGGCGGTTCGGTATCCATGAGGGCCGCATAGACCCGGGCCAGCCTGCGCACGCGGGTTTGTGTGGCCTTGCGCCCGAGGGCGATTTCGGCGCCGTCGTCCAGAACCAGGGACCAGGCGCGGCGGTCATCCAGCGTGATGCGCCGAATCAGCAGTCCCGCGGACGCCAGGACGTCTGAACAGGAACGCCAGGCTTCGAAGACATCCACCTCCAACCCCGCGGGACCGGCCAGCACCGACAGAGCCTCGAAACCTTCCGAACTGCCCGTGTCAAAGAGCTCGCCCATGCCATTCATGAGTCGCCCGTCGTGCCAACGCGCCACCGGCTCCTGCTCTTCCACCGTCACCACCAACGCGTCCGGCCAACGGCGACGGATGTCTGCATGGCGAACCCATGGCATGTCCTCGATTTCGGTCCGCAGACGCGTCGCGTCGATGCCGAAGAAACCGCTTTTTACGAACGGCGCCACACGAGCGCGGATCTCCTCCGCGCTTACGTGTTTGAAGGTCCCTTCCACGTGCACCCACTGCACCGGCCAACTCCGTTGCGCAACCCAGTTCCACGCAAACAGCCCGGCAGCGCAAAACAGGAGAGGAATCACGATCCAGGTCGTCCTCAGGAATCCCTGTTCTTTGTTGGTTGTTTTCATGTGTCTTGTCATGATCGGCCCGACTTTCAGTTCACGCGCGCTCGTCAAAGCTGGTTTCAAGAATCCGCCAGACCAGGGAATCAAAATTGACTCCCGTGGCCGCCGCGGCCATGGGGACGAGGCTGTGGCTGGTCATCCCGGGGGTGGTGTTGACTTCCAGCAGCCACGGGCTGTCTTGGTCATCCACCATGAAATCCACCCGACCCCAGCCCCACGCCCCCAGCATCGAGAAGGCACGCAAAGCCAGTCGCTTGAGTTCTTCTTCGCGCTCGTCGTCGAACCCGGCGGGGATGTGATACTGCGTGGTATCGGCTTCGTACTTGGCGCTGTAGTCGTAAATCTCGTGAGGCGTCTCGAGACGGATCAACGGCAGCGTTTCACCCTGGAGGATGCCGGCGGTGTACTCGCCACCTGCAACATGACGTTCGACCAGTATCTGTCGGTCATATTTCCCGGCATCCGCCAGCGCCGTTCCCAGACCCTCCTGGTCGTCCACTTTGTGGACACCGATGGTGGAACCACCACGCACGGGTTTGACCATCACGGGAAAACCGATGGCGTCCACGGCCACGCCGTTGTTGTTCGCATCCAGCACCAGCGAAGCGGGCGTCGGCAAACCGGCTGAACGCCAGATGCGTTTGGACAGAGATTTGTCCATGGTAACGGCGGAGCCGAGAATCCCGGTTCCCGTGTAGGGAACACCCAGGGATTCGAGCAGGCCCTGTATGGCGCCGTCTTCACCGCCGCGCCCATGCAATATGTTGAACACCCGATCCACCTGACCGTCCGCGATCTCGCCCGCCAGCGCCTCGGCACCGTCCACCGTATGTGCAGCGACACCTTTGGTTCTCAGTGCCTCGAAAACCGCCTGGCCGCTGACCAGCGACACTTCGCGTTCTTCCGAACCGCCGCCCATCACCACGGCCACGCGGCCAAAAGCCCTGGCATCGGTGATCTTCATGCGAGACCTCCGTCGCCTTCATCGCCCGTTACCAGCCGCGGAGCCACAGTCCCGATATCCCCCGCGCCCAGCAGGAGCAGCACATCTCCGTCTTCGACAACCGCGCCCAGCGCCCGGGGCAGTTCATCCACGCCGCCGACAAACACCGGGTCCACCTTGCCGCGAGCCCGGATGGCCCGGCTGAGGCTGCGACCGTCCGCACCGGGGATCGGCGCCTCCCCTGCGGGGTACACATCCAGCAGGACCAGGGCATCGGTTTCACACAGGACCCGCGCGAAGTCGTCCAGCAGATCGCGGGTGCGCGAGTAACGATGCGGTTGAAAAGCCACGACCACGCGCCGATCCGGCCAACCATCATGCACCGCCCGCAGGGTCGCCTCGATCTCCCGCGGGTGGTGCGCGTAGTCATCCACAACCGTCACGCGACAATCGCCGGCCGCCCACTCGCCGTGAACTTCGCAACGCCTGGCTATTCCTTCGAACGACTCCAGACCATGTTGTATTGCTGCATCGTCCACGCCCAGTTCACTGGCCACGGCGATGGCGGCGACGGCGTTCAAGGCGTTGTGACTGCCGGGCAGATTGAGGGTCACTGGGAACTCGCGATCCCGAATGTGCACGGTAAAATGCATGCGCAAGCCTTCCTGCCTCAAATCGCTGGCACGCACATCGGCATCCGGTGAGGTTCCGTAGGTCACTACCGTCCGGGTCAGTTTGGGAACCAGCTTCGCGACCTGTGGATCGTCGGTACACAGCACCGCGATCCCGTAAAAGGGCAGGTGCAGGAGGAAATCCAGAAAAGCACTTTGCAAACGGCCGAAGTCACCTTCGTAGGCTTCCAGATGATCCGCATCGATGTTCGTCACCACCGCGATGGTGGGTTGCAGCATCAGAAAGGAACCGTCGCTCTCATCCGCCTCTGCCACCAGATAGCGGCCGGTCCCCAGACGGGCGTTGGCGCCGGCGCTCTTGAGTCGCCCGCCGATCACGAAAGTCGGATCCAGTCCACCTTCCGCCAGTACGCTGGCCAGCAAACTGGTCGTCGTTGTCTTGCCATGCGTGCCGGCCACCGCGATGCCCTGACGGAAACGCATCAGTTCACCGAGCATTTCGGCCCGGGGAACGACAGGAATCCGGGCGGCGCGCGCCGCGGCGATTTCCGGGTTGTTCGCATCAATCGCGCTGGAAACCACAACCACATCGGCGCCACGCACGTTGCGGGCGTGATGCCCGATCACCACCGTGGCCCCGAGTTCTTCGAGCCGCTGCGTCACGACGCTCGCGCGCAGATCCGAACCTGAGATGCGATAACCCAGGTTGAGCATTACTTCGGCAATCCCGCCCATGCCCACACCGCCGATGCCCACGAAATGCACCCGTTGGATGCGGCCCATGAGATCGGTGCTGCGGCGCATGGGTGTGACCCTGGCTGAAGGCGCGCTCATGCGGCGGCCTCCATGCACAGCTTCGCAACCTGGGCGCCTGCGTCCGGCCGTGCCAGTTTTCTTGCGGCCCGGGCCATGGACAGCAAACGGGCGCGGTCGCCGCACAGGGCTCGCAACTGTTCTGTCAAGCCGTCAGCGCTGAGTGAAGACTCCGCTGCAAGTTCCGCGGCGCCCGCGGCGGCAAAATGCTCGGCGTTTACGGTCTGGTGATCCTCCACCGCCTCAGGAAACGGGATGAGGATGCTGGCGAGTCCCGCTGCCGCCAGCTCCGCCAGCGTGATACCACCGGCGCGACAGATCACCAGATCAGCCCACCCATAGGCCCGATCCATTTCGTCGATAAACGGCACCACCCGGGCTCGCACGCCTGCTTTCGCATAAGCGCTTTCGGCGGCTTCGAGGTTCTTGCCGCCCGCCTGGTGCCAAACCTCCGGTCGTTCGCTCTCATCCAGGGCAGCAAGCGCGCGCGGTACAGTTTCGTTGAGCGAGGCCGCCCCGAGGCTGCCTCCAAGCACCAGTACGTGAATTGGTCCCGTGTGTTGTTCGAAGCGTTGTTCCGGTGGCGGCAAAGCCGCTACCTCCGCGCGCACCGGGTTACCCGTGTGCAATGCATGGACGCCTGGCGGGAACGACCCTGCAAATCCTTCACAAACGGTGCG
>SMWH01000157.1 GCA_004357005.1 Gammaproteobacteria bacterium | reverse complement strand
GCTTCGTTCGAAATCCGCCAGGGCCGCCGGACGAAAAAAACGCCGGTACCACAGATCCTGCGCGATGCTGAGCCAGGCGAGTTTCTGCTCGTTGGTTTGCGAACCGAGACTCAGGTAATCCACGATCAGCAGTTCGGACGCGGTCCCGAAGGTGTCGTTGAGCAGCGGCCAGGTGGCGGCCAACGCGGGGGGCTGGGCACGATCGGAAAAATGCATGTGCAAAGCGATCCCCCAAACCCTGGCCAGCTCAAGCAGGGACAGCACATCGCCGAGGTAGTCGATGCCAATATAAGGATGCGTACCGGGCCCGGCATGGGCGACAAAAGCCTCATGCCCGGGGGTTAACTGTAACCAGCCGTTATCGAAACCCTGATCGATCAATTGCGCGGCCCGGCCGTGGAGTGGCGCCAACGCTTCAACCAGAATCCCCCGGGCTTCGGCCAGGGTGTAGCCCGGCACCGGCCCCAGCGGAACGTGCATATCCGCCGCGCTGAGCTTGCCGGTCCCCAATACGTAGCCACGCAAACGAAACCAGGTGCCGAGGGTATCGCCGGCCTGATTCGTCAGGTCTCTCACCCGGGACAGCGTGTCACCCGGCAGGCCTGCCCGGAACAACTCCGCATCCAGCACGCTGGAGAAGGCCTGTGCCCGGGCTATCCGCGCGTCGGCCTGAACGCGTCCGTCAAGATTCGCGGCAAGGGCATGCAAAGAAAGATCCCAGGCGGCCCAATACAGTTCGTTGGCGCGGTGGCGGTCGTCCGGATCAGGCCGCCACAGCAGATGCGGGTAGGAAAGCGGGTCGACCCGCGCAAATCGGCCATCGGACAAAGTCACCCCGGGCCAGGCCAACGGTTCCCCGGTAATGGCCCCATAGACCGCGTTGAAGGGACGAGCCGTATCCGCGACCGCCTGGGCGGCGGCTTGTTGCACCGGAACGTGGGCCACATTGCGCCGCAACCCATCCAGCCAGTCCCGGTAGACGTCCGCCTCCGGCAAGCTGTCCACAGCGACCGGATCCACACGCGCCGCAGCCGCATCAAAGCGGTCGAAAACACCGCGGTGGGGAGCCATGGTGCGATTCCAGTTTTCCACCCGCTCGATGCCAAGCAGCCCGTCGAAGACCTGGAGTTCCGCCCAGGTCCTGGTCCGCAGGGCCAGGCCGGCAGCTTCAATACGAATCTTGAGGCAGCCCGCCAGCTTCTCAGGCCCCTGAGTCAACAGAGGGGTCAATTGACCGGCACAGGCTTCCAAGGCATCGGAACGCTCCACCAGGGCCAAAAGTGCGGCATTCCAGGGCTCCGGACCGTCATACAAGGCCTCCAGATCCCATTGGTACCCTTGTGGATCACCTGGGGGGTAACCTTGGGGCGCCCCTTCCGGGTAACCCCGGGCTGCGGCTGTTTCGGCGCCGAGGTACAAAAACAGGCCGGCCATGACCATTGTCAGACGCACAGACACTATCCGGTCCTTAACGTGGCTTGATGACTACTACGCACTTGAGCCCCGCGGCGGGGCTTGACAGTATTCGGTGGAACGCCTTTTGATTCAACCGCTTTTGGCCTTGAATTCACATAAGGAGACACTCGCCTGCAACCTGCTCGGGCTGCTGGCCATGACCCTGTGGGCGCCAATAACACGTTCATCCGACAACCTGGTACTGGACGGGCTCCCACCGATCTCCGCCGAAGCCGTGAGCACGGTTCGCCATTATGGCAGTGCGGACCTGACCCGGTTTGTGGACTGGAGCGCCGATGGTCGGGACATGATCATCACCACCCGTTCGGGTGAAACGCGGCAGTTGTTCGTGCTGGAGGCGCCAGGCGCCGAACCCCGTCAGATTACCGACTACGCGGATGCGGTGTGGGAAGCCAGCTACTCACCGGCGCCCGAGCGCAACGGGATGATCTTTATCAAGGATCAGAACGGCGATGAACGCTATCAACTGTATTACCGGGACATGACCACCGGTGCGGTGACGCCACTGACCGATGGCCAGTCACGCAACACCCACGTGCTCTGGGCCAACAAGGGGGATCGCTATGCTTATACCACCAACGCGCGCAACGGGCTGAACGCGGATATTTTCATCGGATACCCGGACCGCCCGGATGAACTGACACCCCTGTTCACCGAAGCCGGCGCGTGGGTGGCGCTCGATTGGGACGATCATGATCAGCGGCTGCTGGTGATGGATGTGATCTCGGCCACCCGCAGCAGAATGTACGTGCTGGATTTGCGCAACAACCGCATTAATCGAATAAACCGCTATGGAGGCCCCGCCCTCTACACAACCGGGCGTTTCGCGAACAATTCCTATTCCATGTATCTGGTATCGGATGTCGGCGAGGAGTTTGCACACCTTTATTATTACCGCATCCCGCGCAACATCGGCTCGGTCCGGCTCAAGCCACGCAAAATGCGTGATGTAACCCGCCACATACCGTGGGACATCAAGACTTTTGACATGTCGCCGGATGGCCATTGGCTGGCCTATATCGTCAACGACGACGGGATCGATCGTATCGGTCTGTACCGAACCAGCGGCGGAAAGCACATGCGCGGACCCGAACTCCCGGTGGCCCGGGTGGACGGCATCAAGTTCAACCCGGACAACAAGAGGCTTGCTATCACCATCAACAGCGCGGCACACGGTCGCGCGATCTATACCTTCGACGTGGATACCCGCGAACTGGTGCGCTGGTTCGTCTCAAGCAACACAACGGAAAATTCCGCGCGCTACGTGGAGCCGGAACTGATCCGTTATCGGACCTTTGACAAGGACGACAACGGAGACCCGCGTCAGATCCCCGCATTCATCTACCGCCCGGAAAAGGTTTCGGACCCGGTACCGGTGATCATCTACATTCATGGCGGTCCCGAATCGCAGACCCAGCCGTTTTTCTCACGCTCGATTCAGACCTGGGTGAACGAGTTGGGCGCTGTGGTAATAGCACCGAACGTCCGCGGGTCCACCGGATACGGTCGTACCTATACTCTGCTCGACAACGGTTTCAAGCGCGAAGACGCGGTCAAGGACATCGGTGCACTGCTGGACTGGATAGCCGAGCAAAAGGATTTCGACGCCAGCCGGGTCGGTTTGTACGGGGCATCCTATGGCGGCTACATGGTACTGGCCACGATGGCGCGTTATCCGGATCGAGTGTGTTGTGGCGTGGACATCGCGGGAATCAGCAACTTTGTGACTTTTCTCAACGGTCTGGCGGAATCACGCAAGGATCTGCGACGGACCGAGTACGGCGATGAACAGGATCCGGCCATGGCGGCGTATCTCAACAGGATTTCGCCGACGACCAACGCGGCAAACATTCGCGCTCCCCTCATGGTTGTGCAGGGGCTCAACGACCCGAGGGTTCCGCACACCGAGGCCGAACAGATTGTCCGGGCCGTTCGCTCCGGCGGGGGCATTGTCTGGTATGTGCTGGCTCGTGATGAAGGGCATGTGCTCCGGCGAACCTCCAACATTGACTTCGTGGATGCGGCGACCTTGCAGTTCTTCCGCACCTGGCTGTCCGGCGACACCCGTGTCACCCAGGCATCCGGCTTGGACAGCACGCCCTGAGGTATCATGAATGCATGATCACCACACCAGCGCACACTGCAAATTCAGGATTTCCGAATGGGAGGAGAACACCGTTCTCGAACAGGACAACGGCGGGAAGGTCAACCGCGCCAGGGTTACAAAAGCTTATCAAGGTGACCTGAGCGGTGAAGGAATCGTCGAGTACCTGATGGGTTATGCGGCGGACGGCTCAGCCGTTTTTTCGGGTTTTGAACTCGTGACCGGCAGCGTAGCGGGAAAGACCGGTACCTTCGTGTTCGAACACCGGGGCACGTTCAGCAACGGTGAAGTCAATTCAGTCTGGTCCGTCGTTCCGGGCTCAGGCACGGGCGAACTGACCGGGTTGACCGGGGCCGTCGCCTTCTCCGCGAAACACCAGGACGAGTACCGCTTCGCGTTCGACTACGATCTCTGAGTCGCGGCTGGAAAGCCGCTCCTACACCGGAAACCGCTCCCCCGGTCTGCCTTTGCGGAAACGCCATCTTGGCGCGACTTGCGAAGAATCGCGGCTGGAGCCGCTCCTACGCCGGAAACCGCTCCTACTCGGCGGGTACGACCTGAAGCACCGTTCCCTGCACGCCCGTCACGCGTACGCGAGTCCCGGCATCCACATCAGCACCGTTCACCTTCCAGGTGCTGTCATCCACGCGTACCTTGCCCACGCCGTTGACGATGGCTTCATCCAGCGTCAGCACCCGACCCACATACCGTTCACCGCGCCGGTTCAGATGCGGTTGATCCGTATCGGCAAGTTGCGGGCGAAAGCGGTGCCAGGCAACGACGCTGGCGATGGACACGACGGTGAAGAACACGAGCTGCCACTCCCAGCCCAGCCCGGGAACAGCCAGCAGAATCACGCCCACAACAGCCGCTGCAATGCCCAGCCAGAGAAACAACACCCCCGGCAACAACATTTCCAGCACGCCGAGCACCAACGCGGCGACAAACCAGTGCCAGAAAACAATCGAATCAAGATAACTCATCATCCCGGTTACCCCTGCTTGCTCATGGCGGCTTTTCGCCAATTCACCGATACCACCCAGCGTACCGATGAGGCTGGTGGCTTCGAGGGGCATGAATATGACCTTCTAATTGTCGGCCGCAGCAATTTCCTTCAACGCGTCGGTGTATCGCTGCGCGATAAAATAGTTGATGGCCTGCACGTCACCCTTGGCGATGGCTTCGGAGACCATCTGCGTAGCAGCGGCTTCGGCCTCCGCCAGCCTCTCCCGGGCTTCGGCATCACGAAACGCCGCTTCTTTGCGGCCTTCAGCGTCCAGAACGGCCGCCCGTTTCTCGCCTTCGGCACCAAGGATTTCGGCCTGCCGCTGGCCTTCGGCCTTGAGAATGGTCGCGCGCTTGTCACGTTCGGCTTTCATCTGCCGGGCCATGGCCTCCACCAGGTCCTGTGGCGGCGCAATGTCCTTGATCTCGATACGCGTGACTTTCACGCCCCAGGGTGAAGTAGCCTCGTCCACGACACGAAGGAGCCGGGCGTTGATTTCATCACGCTTGGACAGGGATTCGTCCAGATCCAGGGCCCCCAGAACCGTACGGATATTGGTCATGGTCAGATTGAGCATGGCGTGCTCCAGGTTCGCCACTTCGTACGCCGCCTTCGCGGCGTCGAGCACCTGGAAGAACACGACCCCATCCACCCCTACCACCGCGTTGTCGCGGGTAATGACTTCCTGGGACGGAACCTCCAACACGCGTTCCATCATGTTCACCTTGCGACCGACGCGGTCAATATAGGGAAGGATGATAGCCAACCCGGGACGCAGCGTTCTAAGATAACGCCCAAACCTCTCGACCGTATGCTCATACCCCTGGGGAACGGTTTTGACACCCTTGAAAAGGGTCACCAGCCCAAACAGGAACAGAGCGAGAACCGTCAGGACAGAACCACTCAAAAGGTCCATAAACACCTCCCTTCGCATCGAACATCAGGAAACGCGCCCGCAGGCGCATTAAGCTATTAGATTGGGGCTTTCAGGGCGTTCTCAATATGTGGCACGCCACCTATATCAAGTATCATCGCGCATTATTGTCGCAAAAACGCCAAAGAACAGATGCTCAAACGTGTTTATGTTGCCGCAGACCCCGTCGATGCGGGTTTCGTGCGTGGTTTGCTGGAATCTTCAGGGGTAAGCACGCTCATCAAGGGCGACATGCTGTGGGGAGGACGCGGCGAGCTCCCGGTGACTGATGACACCGCTCCCACCTTGTGGGTCAGCAGTAACGATTATGCGCGTGCACGCGCGCTGATCGAGGAGATCAAGCGCCCGGTCGAACACCCGCAATGGAAATGCCCCGGTTGCGGTGAAGTCAACGACGGCGCGTTCCACCAGTGCTGGCAGTGCGGCACGGTTTGCGCCTGAGCCCAGGGATGACGTGAGCCTCACACCCTACGCCGCGTTGTCACCGGATACGATTCTGGATTCGGTCGCCAGCCTCGGTTACACACCGGACGGACGCCTGGTCGCGCTCAACAGTTACGAGAACCGCGTTTACCAGGTCGGCCTGGAGGACGCGCTACCCGTCATCGCCAAGTTTTATCGGGAAGGCCGCTGGCTGGATGCGGCAATCCTCGAAGAACACTCTTTTGCAGATGAACTCGTCTCCCATGACATCCCGGTTGTTCCACCGATTGCGAACGAACACGGCGCTACGCTGCACCTGCATGCCGGTTTTCGTTTCAGCGTGTACCCGCGACAAAGCGGCCGCGCCCCGGAACTGGAATCAGAGGAAAACCTGGGATGGATAGGGAGGTTGGTTGGCCGCCTGCACATGGTGGGCGACACCAGGGTTTTCCAGCACCGGCCACGTCTCAGCATTGAACGTTTCGGATACGAACCGGTGCGGTTTGTGCTGGACAACGATCTCGTTCCCGAACACGTGCGGCACCGTTACGAAGAAGTAACTGCAAGAGTCCTGGAACAATCGGAACAGGATTTCGCCGCAGCCGGAAGTCTGCGCTTTATCCGCGCCCATGGCGACTGTCATCTGGGAAATATTCTCTGGGCCGATGACGGGCCCCACTTCGTGGATCTGGATGATTGCATGATGGCCCCGGCGATTCAGGATCTGTGGATGTTGCTGGCCGGCGATCGCGAAAGCATGACCACACAACTCCAGTGGGTGCTCGAGGGCTACACCCAGTTCCACGATTTCGACGCGAGGGAACTGCACCTGGTGGAAGCGTTGCGCGCCCTGCGCATGATTCACTATGTGGCCTGGCTCGCCCGGCGCTGGGACGATCCGGCTTTTCCCGCCGCGTTTCCCTGGTTCGGATCCAGCCGTTACTGGGAAGAACACGTGGAGCAGCTCGCGGAGCAGAGTGAGCGCCTGGCTGAACCCCCCCTCCCAATCAGCCTCTGACTACCGTGGCGACCGGGCAGCCTGTGATTGCCGCCATCCCACCCGCGGGCGACGATATTCGCGGCCAGATGTTGCTAAAATCCCGCGCCCCACGGAAGCACTGACACCAAAGAGCCTGGACGTAGCCCCCAACAACGAGTTTCAGCCGCACTGGCTGCTGCGAAACGCCCATCTGCAATCCCTGATCACGGGGATGGGGCTGCGGCGCGCGCTGATCCAGATGCGGCCCAACCCCATGGTGGCGGGATCCCGCGAGTATCTGCTGGATTGCGGCGAAGGAGTGCGCCTGCAGGGTTTCTATACCCCCCAGCCGGACGGTACGGCTCCGCGTGGGCTGGTTGTGATGCTGCATGGCTGGGAGGGCAGCGCCGAAAGCACCTATATGCTGTCCATGGGCCGGCGCCTGTTTCTGGGCGGTTATGAGGTATTCCGGCTCAACCTCCGGGATCACGGCAATACTCACCACCTGAACGCGGGCATATTCCACTCCTGCCGGATAGCGGAGGTCGTGGGCGCCGTGGGCGAACTGGCGCGACGCATCCCCACACGTCCTTTGTTGACCGTGGGGTTTTCCCTGGGGGGCAATTTCGCGCTAAGGTTGGCGGTTCGAGCGCCGGAGTCCGGTATTCCGCTGACCCGGACCGTCGCCGTCAACCCACCCATTGATCCCGCCAAATCGCTGGCGGCCATGGATGCCGGGCTGTTCATATACCGTCGCCACTTCATGCAGAAATGGCGGCGATCGTTGCGCCGGAAACAGGCCTGTTTCCCTGAGCGCTACGACTTCGAGGAATGGTTCAGGCTGGGCTCCCTGTGGGAGATGACGGACCATCTGGCTCGCGAGCACACGGATTATTCCGGCGCGGCGGAATATTTTGACGGGTATTCCGTGGCGGGAGACCGCTTGCGGGACCTGCGGGTTCCCACGACGGTGATTACGGCCGCGGATGACCCGATCGTCCCGGTTTCGGACTATTACGAACTTGCGCGGCCCGACGCTCTCAGGCTGGAGATCCACCGGTACGGTGGACACTGCGGTTATTTTTCCGGGCTCCTGCTGCATCGCTGGATCGAGGACCGGGTGAAACAGGAATTGGATTCGACCGCGCAAGAGTACACGCAACCGGCACTGGTCGTTTGAGTGCCGGCAGGAGAAGAACATGGAAGAACTAAAAAAAGCGGTAGAAATGCATCAACAGGGCAACTTGCGAGAGGCCGCGAATATCTGTCGTCAGGTCCTCGAGCAGGAACCTGACAACGTCAACGCCATGCACCTGCTCGGCATCATGGAGCAGGAAAACGGCCAGTCGCAGGCTGCCATTGACCTGTTCACACGTGCCCTGGAAAAGAACCCCGAAGACCCGATTCTTTATAACAACCTGGCTGCGACCTTCATGTCGCTGGGAGAACTGGAACAGGCCGAAAAACAACTGCAAAAGGCGCTGGATATCGACGGCACCCAGGCCGAGTCCTACAGCAATCTGGGGCGGCTCCAGTACCGGCTGGGCAAGCTCGATGATGCGGAAAAGAATCTGCAATTGGCTCTGCGTGTGCGCCCGGATTATCCGTTGGCGTTGAACACGCGCGGGCTGGTCGAGTTGCGCCAGGGCAAGGTGGAGCAGGCCATCAAGACCCTCAAGAAGTCCATCGAGGTGGACCCGGACATACCCGATAGTCACCTCAGCCTCGGCAAAGCCCTGCAACGACAGGACGCGCCAGGGCTGGCGATCCAGTGTTTCGAAAACGCATTGGAATTGCAGGGAGATTATCTGGAAGCGCAGATCGCCCTGGCCGGCGCGCAGATGCAAGCCTGTCTCATGGACGCAGCGTCCGCCACGCTGCGCAAGGCACTCAAACACAACCCCAACAGGCCCGAACCGTCAGTGGCAGTTGGCGATCTGTTCCGCATCCAGGGCAATTTTTCAGAGGCGCTACAGCGCTATGAGCGCGCAGTTCGATTGCAGCCTTCTTTCGCCGAGGGCTATCTCGCTGCGGCAGAATTGTTACGCGAAATCGGGGAAACGATGGAAGCCTCAGCTTTGTTGCGCGATGCGGTACGCCTCGCCCCGGATCAGATCGACGCGCAGACGATGCTTGCCGAGTGTCTGATCGAAGAAGGTGATACCGACACGGCGGCATCACATGTCGTCACGGCGCTGGAATTCGAACCACTTCATGCGCTTGCCAACGTGGCTCATGCGCGAATCAGTGCCGCGCGGGGCGCCACCGATCAGGGCCTGAAACAACTGGAAGCCCTCCTCAAGCACGCGCTGGCTCGCGGCGACCGCACGGCCGCTTTGATGGCCCGTGCCCAACTGCTGGACAGCCAGGGTGAACATGCGGCGGCTTTCGAGGCGGCCCGCCAGGGCAACGAGCAGCTTCGCGGCGAATCGCCGCGGCCGCTGGCTCCGGAGACACGACCCCTCGACGAGGAGACCTTGTTGCGCCTGCGCGAGTGGGCCGCCGCAGAACCCTTTGAGGAATACCCGGAACCGCCCGACGACGGCAGACCTGAAGCCAGAGTCATGGTCGACTTCCCCTTCTCCGGCGGAGACGTGGTGCGGCGCCTGCTCAACGAACAGAAGAAATTGCATCTGTTCAGACTGGGCGGAACGCTGGATGGTTTGTGGCGGGAGTTCGTCGCGGATCCGGAGCAGTTGCAACGCCTCAAATTTGTCGGCGCCACACAGGAGTCCAGACAACGCCGCCAGTACTGGCGCACGATTCGCCAGCATCTGCCACAAGGTATTGAACAGGAAAAGGTCATTGACTGGACAGGGCTGCGCGGTCCCCTGGTTGGACCACTGCATCGCTTCTTCCCGCAAATGAAAGTGCTGTTCCTGCTGCGCGATCCACGCGATGTGGTTCTGGACGCGTTCATGAACAACCGGCGCTGGCATCCGTTGATGCCGATGTTCATCGACGTCGAAACCGCGGCCCGCAGCTATGCCGATTACATGGATACCGTGTGCGCTTATCGGGATCGGCTCCCGGATATGTTCCACACCATCCAGTTCGAACAGTTCCTGAAAGACCCGCAACAAGGCCTCAGCACGGCCGGCGAATGGCTGGGTTATGAGGAATTGTCCATAGACAAAGACCTGATGCCGGTTATAGATCGCGCCCGCAAACAGTCCAGCCGCTGGCAGAACTATGCGGAGCAACTGCAGCCAGCGGCGGACATTCTGGCGCCTCTTGTCGAGCGCTTCGGCTACGGAGACTGATTCCGAAATCATGCTGGATGATGCTCGACGCCTGATCGCCCAGGGCGATCTGACCCGCGCCCGACGGTTGCTGGAACCGCTGCTCGAAACCGATACCGGCAACGCGGAGCTTGTGCAGTTGCTCGGCCTCCTGGAACAACGTGGCGATGCGCAGGACAAAGCCATCCCTCTGCTCCAGCGTTCGGTGGAACTGGAACCTGGCAACGCCGTCTATCAAAACAACCTGGGCCACAGCTTCCGGATGTCCGGAGACCTTCCGGCGGCGCGCGCCTGTTTTGATCGCGCCATCGCGATCAAACCGGGTTTCGCCCTGGCGTTGCTGAACCTGGGAATAGTGCTCCACGACCTGGGTCATTTTGCCGACGCGCTGGACGCCCTGGAGCAGGCCGTGCGTCATAACCCCAAGATGGCCGGCGCCATGCACTACCTGGGGTTGGCTCAGGCGGCCCTCGCCGATCCGGCCGCGGCGCGGGTCTGGTTCGAAACAGCCCTCAGCGTTCAACCGGCTATCGTGGAGAGTCACATGGAGCTCGCGCTGCTGGAGGCGGCTGACGACAATCTTCATGGCGCGCTGGCGCGTCTGAAACAAGCGGTCGGCGTCCGGGCAGATTTCTATCCGGCCTGGCGCCTGATGGCGGAGTTGCATGTGGATGCCCGTGACAACGCAGCCGCAGAACAATGTCTTCTACAAGCACAGACCCTGCGCCCCGATGATCCGGATATTCTCGGTGCACTGGGTGACGTGCTCTTGCGCCAGGGGCGCTATGAGGAAGCGCTCAACTGCTTCGACCGCACGCTCAAACTTGATCCGGCGCAGATTCGCGCCCATGGGTTCCGGGCCGATTGTCTCGAGCGACTACACCGGCTCGACGAAGCACACACAACCATCGAAGAAGCTCTGGCCCTGGATCCTGACCACCCGGAACTGCTGGCCCATCAGGCGGGGTTGGCGCAACGGTCTGGCGACGACGCCCAGGCCCGCGGAATCCTCGAATCTCTCAGTTCGCGCAATGGGCTGTATGACGATCTGAAACTGTCGATACACCAGCAATTGGGGATCGTGCTGGACCGGCTCGATGACAACGAAGCCGCCTTCACTCATTTCGAAGCGGCCAACGAGGTCGGCAAGCGCATCGCGCGGCATGTCGATCCCAACGGCATGTTCGGTCCGACCTGGGTCGACATGATCAGCGCATGGGTCAGCGAAACGGACTGGGCCCGGGAGCCACCCGACCTGGCGCCGCAAGCCCGCACCCACGCCTTCCTCGTGGGTTTTCCGCGCTCGGGAACCACCCTGCTGGGCCAGATCCTGTCGGCGCACAGCGCCGTCACCACGGCAGACGAACAACCCCTGCTGCAACCTTTTCTCAACCGCTTCGCCCGTGACCGGGCTGGGCTGGATTCCCTGGAAAATGCCACACGCGAAATTTTCGATCGGGAACGTAATGCGTATGACGCGGCCCTGCTCCGTTATGACCCCGGCGCGACGGCGAGCGTCGTCAGTGTGGACAAGATGCCACTCTATTCTTCGGTCATGGGTCCCATACGTTTCCTGTTCCCCGAAAGCCGGTTCATCGTCGTCGTACGCGATCCGCGCGACGCTTGCCTGAGCTGTTTCATGCAGAATTTTCAACCCAACCCCGCCATGGCCCGGTTCCTGGAACTGGAAACCACCGTGGCGTACTACCAGCAGATCATGGACCTGGTCATCCGGTATCTGGAGGCTTTTCCGGAACAGATTCACCTGGTGCGTTACGAGGACGTGGTGTCGGATCTGCAGGCCACTGCCACGAAAACGTTGGAACATCTCGGCCTGGGTTGGGAAGAGGGTATCAACGAATACCACGAACAAGCACGCGAAGGGGTCATCACTACTCCCAGCTACCGTCAGGTCACGCAACCTCTTTACAGCCATGCCGCCGGACGCTGGACCCGTTATCGCCCGCAACTGGAACCTTTTCTGGAACGGCTGCAACCCTACGCGGAACGCTTCGGTTACGAATAGGCTAAATTTTTATCATGCGCAACGTCCCACGTATTTTCCTCGGTCTTGCTTTTGTGATCGCCGCCGGCACGACCGCGCAAGCAGATATTCAACTCGACCGCATTAGCTTGCCCGACGGTTTTCGCATCCACCTCTACACCGACCGTGTGGATAACGCGCGCGGCATGGTGCTTGGCGACAAGGGCACTGTGTTCGTGGGAAGCCGCAAGAAAGGCAAGGTTTACGCCGTGCGCGATACCGACGGTGACCACGTTGGTGATGAGGTCGTGGTTATTGCCCGATACATGGACCTGCCCGTGGGCGTGGCCTTTCGCGCGGGCGCGCTGTACATCAGCGCAAAAACGAAAATCGTTCGTTTTGACGACATCGAGAATCGCCTGGATGATTTGCCCAACCCGGTCGTCGTGCGCGACGGTTTCCCGGACAAGCACCATGGCTGGAAAAATCTGGCTTTTGGCCCCGATGACAAGCTGTATTTCCAGATCGGGGCCCCATGCAACATTTGTAATGAGGGAGCCGACTTCGCCACTATCGCGCGCATGAACCCGGACGGCTCGGACTACGAGGTCTACGCCCGGGGGGTTCGCAACAGCCTGGGTTTGGACTGGCACCCGGATACCGGGGAGCTGTGGTTCAGCGACAACGGCCGGGACTGGCTGGGCGATGACCTCCCGCCGGATGAGCTGAACCACGCGCCAAAACCCGGAATGCATTTCGGCTTCCCCTATTGTCACGGGGGCGATATCCCCGACCCGGAATTCGGTGAGGGTCACGACTGTGCCG
>SMWH01000156.1 GCA_004357005.1 Gammaproteobacteria bacterium | reverse complement strand
TGGTGGCCACCGATGTGGCCGCCCGGGGCCTGCACATCCCGGATGTCAGCCACGTGATCAACTTCGATCTGCCCCAGGACGGGGAAGACTACGTGCACCGTATCGGACGCACCGCGCGCCTGGGTGCCAGCGGCGACGCCATCAGCTTTGCCTGCGAGACCTATGCCTTTACCCTGCCTGATATCGAGAAGTTTCTGGGTCACGCGATCCCCAGCGCTGCCATCACTCCCGAGCTGCTGGTGGAGCCAATTCACCCACCCCGCAGGCCGCGCCCCAACCGTGCCAGGCCCGGCGGGGGCAGGCCGCGCCGGTCCCGGGACCGCAAACCCTCGAAACGTTGACAGACACGACTGCCAACTTTCTGATAACCTTGGGAAAAGTCTGTCGTCCCTGCAGGCCTGCCATCATGAAGACGCTCCAAGTGGCCGCGCCGGGGCAGCACGCGAAGCTCCTGGCGATCGGTCTGACAGCATTGTTCAGTCTGCTCAGCGTAATCACGCTGGCGCGTCTG
The DNA here is from genome assembly GCA_004357005.1 of Gammaproteobacteria bacterium. Taxonomy (GTDB): domain Bacteria; phylum Pseudomonadota; class Gammaproteobacteria; order SMWH01; family SMWH01; genus SMWH01. The sequence goes on along the minus strand of SMWH01000156.1, from coordinate 14,448 downwards.
ATCGGGCGTGTGACCGAGTCTCCCGAACTCCCGGTCACCACCACACCCGGCGTGCCCACAGACCCCAACCCCGTGGGCTCCGCTGAAATAAGCGACTGGCACCTTTTCGGGGAAGCAGCGAACGGCACTCAAGCGGTGAGACGGGCCAGCACCGGCACGACCGGTCAGGTGCTGGTGTTGCGGGGAACACTGACGGCCAACGACTCAAGCATGGCCCGCGCCATCGTCGCCGACAAGCAGGGTTTCGAGCGCGCGTATCGGATTGGCGATGCGCTGCCGGGCAATATGGAGCTCGCCGAGATCCACAGGGATCACATCGTCGTGCACGGCACGCAGGGTGAAGAATCGATTTATATGCCGAGAGAAGAGCACAGCGCCGGCCCGGCCGCCAGTACCCGGCCGGCGACCCGGACCATCACGGTGGATGCCAGCGTGTTGCGGGACGAGTTGCTACGTAACCCGACGCTGCTGGCCGAAGCTGTCGTCCCGATGCCTGTGTGGCAAAACAACGAATGCAAAGGCTACCGGTTCCGACCGGGCAAGGATGCGGCTTTCATGAAACAGGTTGGTCTGCTCAGCACCGATGTCGTCTCCGCGGTAAACGGGATCCAGCTGTGTTCCGATGGCGTCCTGGATGCCCTGCAGAGCCTCGCCGTTGCCGATGAGGTCATCGTGAGCATCATCCGGGACGGCCAGCTCATCGATCTGAACGTTCGACTCAAGCACTGAAGCAGGCGTTTACAAGGACAAGCAAACACGACCATGCACACTCGCCCCCTTCCCTGTTCGCTGATGCTCTGCCTGCTGCTGTGGACAAGCACACTGACGGCGCAAACACATACGCTCAACCTCAAGAACGCCGATATCCAGGCGCTGATCACCACGGTTTCCGAGATTACGGACAAGAATTTCATCGTGGATCCCCGGGTGGAAGGTCAGGTCACAGTGATCTCTTCCCGGGAGATGACGCCCGACGAGATCTACGACGTATTCCTGTCGGTGTTGCGGGTACACGGTTTTGCGGCGGTGCCCAGCGGCTCGGTCATCAAGATCGTCCCCGACACCAACGCCCGCCAGGACAGCATCGCCATCATGGACAACACGCAGGGGTACTCCCCGGACGAGCTGATCACCCGGATCATCCCGGTTGAAAACATCCCGGCCGCACAACTGGTGCCGATCCTGCGACCGCTGCTGCCACAGTCGGCGCATCTGGCCGCGCATTCGGCCAGCAACTCACTCATTATTTCGGATCGTGCCGCCAATGTGGCGCGTCTGGCGAATATCATCCGGCGCATCGACACCGCAACCGACGAAGAGGTGGAAATCATCTCGCTGCAAAATGCGAGCGCAGCCGAAGTGGCGCGTACTCTGAACATGCTCACACGTAACAATGGTCCGGGCACCACCCAACTCGCCCTGATTGCTGACGAACGCACCAACAGTATATTGCTCGGTGGCGACCGGGCATCGCGGCTGCGCATGCGCACCCTGGTCGCGCATCTGGATACACCCCTGGAGGGTGGCGATACCCGCGTGATCTATCTGCGCTACGCCGATGCCGAGGCCCTGGTCCCGGTGCTGGAGTCGGTAGCCGCCAGCCTGGAAGTCGCGCAACCCGAAACGGGCATGAGCACATCGATCCAGGCGGAACCGAGCACCAATGCCCTGATTATTACCACCTCACCGGCGATCTTCCGTTCGCTGCAGTCGGTGATCCGGCAACTGGACATCCGCCGCGCCCAGGTGCTGGTGGAAGCGGTCATCGCCGAAGTCGCCGTGGACATGACCCGCGAACTGGGCGTGCAGTGGCAGGTGGGCAACGGTGACCTGGACGGCGCCTTCGGCGGCACGAATTTCGGAGATAGCGGTTCCAACATTCTCGACCTGAGCGCCAATCCGCTGGGCGCCAACGCGGGTCTGAATCTGGGTTATATCAATGGCACTCTCGGTATCCCCGGCCTCGAAGGGCAAATTCTCAACATGAACGTTTTGATCCGCGCCCTGCAGTCGGATGTAAACAGCAACGTGCTGTCCACGCCACATCTCGTCACCCTGGACAACGAGGAAGCCGAGATCCAGGTAGGCCAGGAAGTCCCCTTCCTCACCGGGCAGTTCACGAACACAGGCACCGCGGGAGCGGCGTTGAATCCTTTCCAGACCATCGAGCGAAAAGAGGTGGGCATCCTGCTGAGGGTGACGCCGCACATCAATGAAGGCGACACCATGCTCCTGGAAATCCACCAGGAAGTCTCCACGCTGATCCCCAATTCGAGGGAACGCTCGGGAGCGGTGGATCTGGTCACCAACAAGCGCACCCTCACCACCACCGTGCAGGTGGACGACGGCCAGATGATCGTCCTGGGCGGGCTGATCTCCGAGGATGTGGCCGATACGATCCAGAAGGTCCCGCTGCTGGGCAGCATCCCGGTGGTGGGCGCTTTGTTCCGTTATCGCAGCACCACGGCCATGAAACGCAATCTGATGATTTTCCTGCGCCCCACCATTCTGCGCGACCCGACCCTGGAGACGCGCATTTCCAGCGGCAAGTACAACGCCCTGCGCCAACAGCAGATTCAAGCGCGTGAGGCGCAGAAGGACTGGGTCCACACGCCGGTGCTGCCGGAACTGGAAACCTGGCTGCCGGATTATCGTGAGCTTCCGGGAGAGCCGACGGACACCGCTCCGGATGCCGCTTCGAACGACAGCCACGCAGAGCCGGACCAGTAAAGCGCCGTGATCGCGAACCGCCCCAGCTATGGTTTCGCCCGGCGTCTGGGCGCCACGCTTGTCGGCCTGGAAAACGGCAGGTTGCGGGTCGCCTGCCGCGCCGACGCCAGCGTCGAGACCCTGTCGGAACTGCGCCGGCACCTGGGCGCCCCCCTGAGCATCGAAGAGCTTTCGGACGCGGACTATGACGCGCTGCTCGAACGGCTGTACGCCGACCAGACCGCCGATGCCGAGATCATGATCGAGGATCTGGACGAAGCACTGGATCTGGAACGGGTGGCGGAAAACCTCCCCCGCCCCGAGGAACTGCTGGAACGCCAGGATGACGCGCCGGTGATCCGGCTGATCAATGCGCTGTTCACCGAGGCCATCCGCAAGAACGCCTCGGACATCCATATCGAGCCGTTCGAGAACCGCCTGGCGGTCCGGCTGCGCATTGACGGGCGGCTCAAGGAGGTACTCTCACCCCATCGCGCCCTGGGACCTTTGCTCGCGTCCCGCATCAAGATCATGGCCAAACTCGACATTGCCGAGAAACGCCTGCCCCAGGACGGCCGCATCTCCCTGCGCCTGGGGGGCCGCCCGGTGGACGTGCGGGTCTCCACCCTGCCCTCGGGTCACGGTGAGCGCGTGGTGCTGCGTATCCTGGACAAACAGGCGGGAAAACTGGATCTGAAACAGTTGGGCATGGACGCCGCGACGCTCGCGCGCATGGAAGAGCTCATCCAGCGGCCCAACGGCATCCTGCTGGTCACGGGGCCGACGGGATCCGGCAAAACGACCACCCTGTACGCGGTCCTCAGCCGTCTCAACGACCGCAGCCGCAACATCATGACCGTCGAAGATCCCATCGAGTACTACATCGACGGGATCGGACAGACGCAGGTCAACACCCGGGTGGATCTGAGTTTTGCCCGGGGTCTGCGCGCGATCCTGCGCCAGGACCCGGATGTGGTCATGGTGGGCGAGATCCGTGATCTGGAAACGGCGCAGATCGCCGTACAGGCCTCGCTCACCGGGCACCTCGTCCTGAGTACCCTGCACACCAACAGCGCGGTGGGCGCAGTGACCCGCCTGCGTGACATTGGCGTGGAACCCTTCCTGCTGTCCTCCAGCCTGATTGGGGTTCTGTCACAACGGTTGGTGCGTGTACTCCGTGACGACGCCCGCGAGGCGTACCGTCCCACGGCCGAGGAATGCGCCAGGTTCGATCACCCGGTCGATGACAAGAATTCGCCGCCGGAGTTGTTCCGGCCGGCGGCCGGCGTGAACGAGGACGAGGCCTACCGCGGACGTACCGGCATCTATGAACTCATTGCCATGGATGACGTCCTGCGGGACATGATCCACGACAACGCCGGCGAACACGCCATCGAAAAACATGTACGCTCCCGCGCTCCCAGCCTGCGTCAGGACGGCTGGAACAAGATCCTCGATGGCCGCACCAGTGCGGAAGAAGTGCTGCGGGTGACCCGTGACAACTGAGAGGCTACTCCGGATCGCCTGAATCATGACCGCCTTCGAATACATCGCGCTGGACACCCGGGGACACGAACAAAGCGGTGTGGTGGAAGGCGACAGCCCGCGTCACGCCCGTCAACAGTTGCGCGACCGTGGTTTGACGCCGGTAACCGTTCAGGCGCTCCAAGGCCGCGCCGCGGCCCCTGCAACCCGAAGGCTGCGCCCGAATGACCTGGCGATACTGACCCGGCAAATGGCAACGCTGGTGGGCGCCGCCACGCCCCTCGACGAAACGCTGCAGACAGTTGCCGAACAAAGCCCGCGAACGACGGTTCGCAACCTCATATTGGGGGTACGCTCGGCGGTGATGGAAGGCCGGAACCTGGCCGACGCCTTCGGAGAATTCCCCGGCGCTTTCCCCGGTTATTACCGCGCCAGCGTCGCCGCCGGCGAGGAATCCGGGCAACTGGCCCGGGTATTCGACCGCCTGGCTGATTACCTGGAACAACGCATGGAGATGCGCGGCCGCACCCTGCTGGCGCTGATCTATCCCATATTGCTCACAGTGGTCGCACTGGGTGTGCTGATCGCCTTGATGACGTGGGTGGTGCCCCAGGTCGTGCGCGTGTTCGACACCCTGGGTCACGAGTTGCCGCTGCTGACCCGGATCGTGATGGGCCTTAGCGAATTCATGATCACCTGGGGCGTGGCGTTGCTGGTCGTGGTGGTCGCGGCGGGCGCAGCCCTTGCCCGGCTGTTGCGGCAAGAGGGTCCGGCCGTGCGGTGGGACCGAATGGTGCTGAGGCTTCCCCTGGTGGGCCGCATCGTCGGGGGCAACGAAACCGCGCGTTTCTCGCGCACCGCCAGCATTCTCATCGACAGCGGTGTGCCCGTGGTGGACGCCCTCTGCGGGGCCCGGGAAGCGCTTCACAACCGGGCGTTGCGGGCCGGCGTTTCCAGCGCCGTGGAACGGGTGCGCGAAGGTGGCAGCCTGCACCGGGCTCTGGCCGAGGCCGGCGGCTTCCCGCCCATTACGCTGAACCTCATCGCCAGCGGCGAGCGCGGTGGGCGCCTGGCGGAAATGCTGGACCGGGCGGCGCGTTCCCAGGAACGGGAGGTCAATACGCTGATGGCGGCGATGCTGGGCGTGCTGGAACCGGCGCTGATCGTTCTGGTGGGCGGGCTGGTGCTGATTATCGTGCTGGCCATCCTGTTGCCGGTGTTCGAACTCAACCGTCTCATCGCATGACGTGATCCGATTCCAGGACGTCAGCAAACGCTACCCGGGCACCGGCGCCGCGCTCAGCGCCGTCAACCTGCACATCCAGCCCGGCGAGATGGTTTTCCTGACCGGCCGGTCCGGGGCCGGCAAGAGCACTTTGCTCAAGCTCATCGCGCATATCGAACTTCCATCGAGCGGTCAGGTGTTCGTACAGGGGCGCAACCTCAACCGGCTCAAGCGCCGTCAGGTCCCGGCGCTGCGGCGCCGGATCGGGATCGTGTTCCAGGACCATCGCTTGCTCACGGACCGGCCGGTCTTCGACAACGTGGCCCTGCCACTGGTGGTGGCGGGCCTGCCCCGGGAGGAGATCGGCCGCCGGGTGCGCGCGGCGCTGGACAAGGTGGGCCTCCATGAAAAAGCTCATATGCCCCCGGTATCCCTGTCCAGCGGCGAACAACAGCGGGTGGGTATCGCCCGGGCGGTGGTGAATACCCCGCCCCTGCTCATCGCCGATGAGCCCACGGGGAACCTGGACCCGGAGTTGTCCAGGGACATCATGCACCTGTTTCGCAGCTTCAATCAGATCGGTGTCACGGTACTCGTGGCCAGCCACGATCTGGAGTTGGTGCGGGAACTGGGGGAACGCATCCTGGTACTGGATGCGGGCCGGCTCACCGGGGACTACCGGCGTGAAAACCAGGCCTAGACCCACCAGACAGACCCGGCGTCGACGCGGCGGCCACTTTCGCCCGGGCAGCTTCGTCCAACGTCATGCCCATGCGCTGATCGCGAGCCTGGGACACCTGGCGCGCCGCCCCTGGGCCAGTTGCATGACCGCCGCGGTTCTCGGCGTTGCCCTGGCACTGCCGACCGGCCTGCTGGTCGGCGTGCGCAATCTGGAACAACTCGGCGTGGGTTGGCTGGCGCCGGACCAGGCCGCGCTGTTTCTGGTGCCCGGGATCGAAGCGGACAAACTCGATGCCCTGCATGCCGACCTGGCAGCGGACGAACGCGTCGCGGTCGCCCGGATAGTCACCCCGGACGAGGCCCTGGACGAATTCCGGGAACGCTCCGGTCTGGCCGAGGCCCTGGCAGCTCTGGAGACAAATCCCTTGCCAACCGTGATCACCCTGGCGCTGGCGCCGGGGCTCGAAGCCCCCGGCGCGCTGTTGGCCGAACTGGAAGCCCGTGACGAAGTGGATTCCCTTCAGTTCGACCGGCTGTGGGCCCAACGATTCGACAGTCTGTTGGCGGTGGCCCGCCGGGTCGCCGGGGTGACCGGCGCGGCCCTGCTTCTGGCGGTGCTGCTGAGTGTCGGCAACACCATCCGCCTCGATATTGCAGGCCGGCGAGAGGAGATCGAGGTCACCCGGCTGGTGGGGGGAAGCGACGCCTTCATCCGGCAGCCCTTTCTCTATGGGGGGCTGTGGTACGGGCTGGGCGCGGGGGTGCTGGCGTGTGGGCTCGTGACGGTGTCCGTGTGGCTGTTGCAGGGCCCCGTGGGACGTCTGGGGGCGGCCTACGGTGCTGATTTGGCGCTGACCGGGTTGAGCGTGCGGGAACTGCTGGGCCTCACCGGCATCGGGGCGTCCGTCGGCTGGCTGGGCTCCAGGATCGCGGTGGCGCGTCATCTGGCCCGCATCGAACCCACCTGAGAACAGCTAACTCACTGAAATAAAAAGAAATTCGATGCACCCTGGAGTGGAACTCCGGAGAGTTTTAGCACTCTAACCCCGCGAGTGCTAAAATACCCCGCAGAGGGTTCCACAAGGGAGGAAAACCACCAGTGACCCAGGCTTTGATCACCGCCAATCTGCCGCAGCCCGTCGGCAGTCTCGATGCCTATATCCAGGCCGTCGGCAAGTTCCCCATCCTCAGCGTCGAGCAGGAACAGGGGCTGGCGCGTCGTTTCCGCGATGAGGACGATCTGGACGCGGCGGGGCAACTGGTCATGTCGCATCTGCGTTTTGTCGTGCACGTGGCCCGCAGTTACTCGGGCTACGGCCTCCCCCTGGGCGATCTGGTACAGGAAGGCAACATCGGCCTGATGAAAGCCGTCAAACGCTTTGATCCGGACCACGGGGTGCGCCTGGTGTCTTTCGCCGTACACTGGATCCGGGCCGAGATTCACGAATTCGTGCTGCGCAACTGGCGCATCGTCAAGGTGGCCACCACCAAGGCGCAGCGCAAACTGTTTTTCAACCTGCGCAAGGCCAAGCACCGTCTCGGCTGGTTCAGCAAGGCAGAAGCGGAAGCGGTTGCCAGGGATCTGGGCGTACCTGTGCGCGAAGTCGTTGAGATGGAATCACGTTTGTCGGGACGGGACCTGGGTTTTGACGGCCGGGACAAGGACGATGACGAGGGCCCGGTCGCGCCGGTGACCTATCTGCCCGCCGGCGAGCCGGATCCGGCCACCGTGGTGGAAGCCGATGACTGGCAGAGCCATAACAACGATCGTCTCTACGCGGAAATGGAAACGCTGGACGATCGCAGCCGTGACATCCTGCGCAACCGCTGGCTGGGCGAGTCCCGCATGACGCTGCAGGAGCTGGCCGATCGTTACGGTGTGTCCGCGGAGCGTATCCGCCAGTTGGAAGCTGCCGCCATGAAAAAACTGCGCGGCGGCATCCTGGCCGAAGCCTGAAACTTCTTGCAGGGAAAACGGCCTCCCCTCATCTATCAAGAGGGCGAAGCCGTTTTTATTTCTGCGCCCGCGGCGGAAAAGCCGTAGGGCATTCCCGGGTCACGGTCGCAGGGAAAGCTCGATCACGCCCCCTGCCCGAAGCACCGTCAGGCGCAACGCCGACCCGGGAGCCACGGTTTCCAGGTGATCGAACACCCGGTCCACAGAACCCTCGACACCGAGTTCGATGCCATCGATGGCCAGGATGATGTCGCCGCCCAGCAACATCCGGTGTTCGCCGATAAGCACCGGGACGGTGCCCTCCTGCAACCCGGCCCGTTCCCCCGGGGACCCGCGGGCGACCTGCTGCACCAGTATCCCGCCGGGTTGTGGCAGGTTGAGCGCCCTGGCCATGGCGCCATTCACCTGGATCACGGACAGTCCGCTCCAGAAGGGGCGACGCTCCAGCAAAAAGGTTCTGATCGAGTTGATGGCCACGGCGAACCCCAGGCCTTCGGATCCGCCGGACTGGGACATAATGTAACTGACGATGCCGATCACCCGGCCCTGGCTGTCGAACATGGGGCCACCCGAATTGCCCTGGTTGATGGCAGCATCGGTTTGCAGCAATTCCGGCAGATGCGCGGAGACGGTCCGGTCCGCCTGGCGGCGCCCACTGACGACACCCATCGTGAGCGTATGCGACACACCATACGGCGCGCCGATGATGAACACCGGGTCGCCCACCCGCACCGCGTCCGAGTCGCCCAACCCGGCCACCACGGCGTTTTCCGGGACCGCCTCGAGTTGCAACAAGGCCGCGTCCGCCAGAGCGTTGACGCTGTAAACAGTTGCCTTGACCACCTCGCCACCGGGGAACTCCACTTCGACCCGGTCGGCAGTTTCCACCACATGCGCGGCGGTCAGTACCCGTCCGGACCGATCGATCAGCACACCCGTGCCGACCCTGCCGAATGCAAGCGGTTGCTCCCCGGGCAAGCTAGGTGCGGCGCGCCCTTCCGCGCGAACGACCACGACCGCCGGGCTGACCCTGGCGTACACCTCGGCCATGGACTCGTGCGCAAGGGCAAGCTGCGGCGCCGCGAGGACAAAAAACAACAATACGAAAAGGCATCGAGACATGGGCCGGCCCCTGATGGAGATCAGGAGATTCTTGCAGATTTCGCCCCGTCCGGTCACGGTGAAGTCACGGGGAGGCATCTTGGGGCTAGAATGGCCATCCCTGAACTCACGCCATGCGGGCCATGCAGACCGACTCCCACAAAGACCCCCGGCCAGAGGTGGGGGCACTTTTTCAACAAGCCACCGCCCTGCACCAGGCCGGTCAGCACCAGGACTCCCTGCGCGTTTGCCGGCAGATCCTTTCTGAAGATCCCTCGCACGCGCATGCCCATAACCTGAGTGGCGCGGCCGCCATGAGCCTGGGCGATCTGCCCGGGGCCGAAAACGCCTTCCGGCGGGCGCTGGCCGTACAGCCGGATCTTTTCCAGGCCCGGGCCAACCTGGGCCGGGTCCTGGCACAACGGGGCGATCTGCCCGGCGCGGAGGGGTGCTACCGCCAGGCGCTGAAACTCTCACCCGATGCCCTGCCTGTGATCAACGCGCTGGGACTGGTGCTGAAGGCGGCCGGCCAAACGGAAAAAGCGATGGCCTGTTTTCGACGCGGGCTGGAGATCAATACCGCGGATTCTTCCGCGCTCAACAATCTGGGTGTGGCCCTGATGGACAGCGGTGAGTGGGCCCAGGCAACCACGTGTTTTCGAAAAGCCTTGCGGCACCAACCCAGGCATGTGAACGCCATGTGCAACCTGGCAACCGCGCTGATCAGGGAGGAGAAACCGGAAGAGGCGATGGAGTGGTGCGAAAAGGCACTGGGTCTGACACCGGACCACCCGGTGGCGCTCAACGTCAAGGGAGGCATTCTGCACGAGGATGCGCAGCTGGAAGAAGCCGCCGAGTGTTATCGCGCGGCGATCCGGGCAGCGCCAGACCAGGTCGCCGCCCATAACAACCTGGGCAACGCTCTGAAGGAACTGGGCCGGAATGAAGAAGCCGTGGCCTCCTTCATGAAGGCCTTGTCCATCAAGCCCGATTTCCCCGACGCGCATTGCAACCTGGCCGCCCTCTACCAGGCCCTGGGTGATTTCGACGCGGCGATCCGCTGCTACACCTCGTTGCTCGACGCACATCCGGAGAATGTGGCTGCCTGGAACGGATTGCAGTCCTGTCTGCTTTACCTGCGCCGACCCGACGAGGCGCTGGAAGCGTGCCGCGCGTGCATAAAACAGTTCCCCCGCAACCAGTTCTCCATTGCCCACGAAGCCTTCGCGGCGATGCAACAGGAAAACGAGGCGCGTTTCGACGAACTCTATCCCCTGGATCGCTTTCCCCACCCGGTGGAAATCCGCGCGCCCGACGCGTTTGCCGACATTCAGAGCCTGAACGAGACCCTCGCGCGGGATGTACTTTCCCATCCGTCACTGAAAGATCATCACGACGAGATCAAGGCCACGACAACCCGCCGTTTCGCCTACGGCATTCTGGATACCCCCACTCCGGCGATCACGGCCTTCGCGGATCTGGTGCGCGCGGAAGTCCAACGGTTTATCGAGGCGCTGCCAGCAAAAGCCGGACATCCCTTCTTCTCGAGGCCACCGGCAAACTGGGATCTCAAAATGTGGGCGACGGTGCTCAACTCCGGCGGGATTCACGGAGCGCACAACCACGAACACGCCTGGCTCAGCGGTGTGTACTACGTGCAGGGTTCAGGCTTTATCCACGACGCGGACAACCCGAAAGCCGGGTGGATCGAGTTCGACGGCTTTTCCCATCTCAGCGATTCCGACACCTTCAGGAACAAGGCCAAAATAATCGAGCCCCGTGATGGCTTGATGCTGTTTTTCCCCGCATATTTCCTGCACGGTACGGTGCCTTTTCAATGCCAGGAAACGCGCATCAGCATCGCCTTCGACGTACAACCAACGACCTGATCTGAACGCGATACTGTAGCGATACGATCCGGTGCTAGGGAACCTTCGTTGAGCGATCCAAGCGACGCCCTGTTGGGGAGGTATATTTATTTGTTCCTCTTTTTTTCTCTTTTCAGTTGCCGTTTTTCCTTTTGAGTACGCTGAGCCTTTTTTTGGTGTTCCTTTTTGCCTTTATCTTTTTTTCCCTTATCGCCCATATCTGTTTCTCCTTGATCAAAAACGAATGTTGAGCCTTGCGTTTTTGTTGTTCAAGCAGGGTGTTTCCCGGCCCGTTTACACGCCCCCGCTTCGCCAAAACCCGAAAACCGAACCTTCCGATTCCGCACCTGGGCGCCCCTCGGCGCGGCCCTCGCGGCCTGCATCTGGCATTCGATCTCATGCAGCGTATCAATTACGGCCCCGGGTCTCTATAATCCGCCGCCACCGCAACTCCCCGACCCGAAAATGTCAGATATACAACACCTGAGAAACATCGCCATTATCGCCCACGTGGATCATGGCAAGACCACATTGATCGACCAGCTCCTCAAGCAGTCTGGCACGTTCGGCGCGCGAGAGAAGATTCCGGACCGGGTCATGGACTCCAACGTTCTCGAGCGCGAGCGCGGCATCACGATTCTGGCGAAGAACACCTCGATCAAGTGGAATGGCTATCGCATCAATATCGTCGATACGCCCGGCCATGCTGACTTCGGTGGCGAAGTCGAGCGCGTACTCTCGATGGTTGACAGCGTACTGCTGTTGGTCGACGCCGTCGAAGGTCCGATGCCGCAAACACGATTCGTGACGCAGAAGGCTTTCGCACATGGCCTGACCCCGGTTGTTGTCATCAACAAAGTTGACCGGGATGGGGCTCGACCTGATTGGGTGCTTAATCAAACTTTCGACCTGTTTGATCGCCTTGGCGCGACGGACGAACAGCTCGACTTTCCGGTGATCTATGCCTCTGCGTTGAAAGGCTACGCCGGAACCGACACGGATTGCCGCTCAGGCGACATGACGCCGCTGTTCGAAGCAATCATCAAACACGTTCCCGCGCCGAAAGTCGATGTTCACGGACCGCTGCAGCTGCAAGTGTCCAGCCTCGATTACGATACCTATGTCGGTGTTCTCGGTATCGGCCGGGTCAATCGGGGCCGTATCAATGCCAACTCGTCCGTCAGCATCGTCTCCACTGCCGGCGAGATCCGCAAGGCGCGTGTGCTCGATCTCTACGGCTTCGACGGCTTGAAACGCACGCGAATCGAAACAGCCAACGCCGGAGACATCGTCGTTTTCAGCGGCATCAATGATCTCGGCATATCTGAAACGGTATGCGCACGAGATATGGAAGAAGGGATGCCGCTGCTGGCCATCGATGAGCCGACGATCAGCATGACTTTTCAGGTGAACAAATCGCCATTTTCGGGGCAGGACGGAAAATTCCTGACGAGCCGACAGATTCGTGAGCGCCTCGACCAGGAGCTCAAACACAACGTCGCGCTGCGCGTCGCCGACACCGATGACCCGGACAAGTTTCGCGTTTCCGGACGTGGCGAATTGCATCTGTCCGTGCTGATCGAAACCATGCGCCGGGAAGGTTTTGAACTGGCGGTCTCGCGCCCCGAAGTCATCATGCATGAAGTCGACGGCGAACAGCACGAGCCCTGGGAGCAACTGACCGTCGACTTCGACGAGGCCTTCCAGGGTGGCGTAATGAGTCGTTTGGCGGAGCGCAAAGGCCAACTGCTCGACATGATCCCCGACGGCAAGGGACGCGTGCGTCTCGACTACAGCATCCCGACCCGCGGGCTGATCGGGTTCCGCACCGAGTACCTGACGGCCACCTCCGGTACCGGTCTGATCTACCACGTATTCGACAAGTACGATCGACGGGTGAAAAGCATGATCGCCCAACGCAACAACGGCGTGCTGGTCTCAAAGGTGCAAGGCAAGGCGCTCGCCTATGCCCTGTTCAATTTGCAGGAACGCGGGCGACTGTTTATTGGCCACGGTGAACCCGTGTACGAAGGCATGATCATCGGCATTCATCAGAGACACAATGACCTTGTCGTCAATCCCACAAAGGCCAAACAGTTGACCAATATTCGTGCCGCGGGCACCGACGAAAACCTGGTACTGACAACGACCATACGCTATTCGCTGGAACAGGCGCTGGAGTTTCTGGACGACGATGAATTGCTCGAGGTGACTCCAGCAAGCCTGCGCCTGAGAAAGAAAATGCTCAGAGAGTCCGACCGCAAACGAGACGCCCGATCGCGTTCGTTGTGAGCGGATATTGGCCTGGGTTTTACCTGGGGCCTGGAAGCGGATCGAATCCTGGACGTACTCCATGATCACCCGGACTATATTGCGATGATCGAACGCCGCAACGCCGAGCTGCGCGAACAACTCGCATCCTGGGAAAGAATAAAAACAGAAGAGGGCTGGGACCCTTATTAGGCGTCGGGCTTGTCCAAGGCTTGCTGTCTAAGCGGCGGGCAGCCGCAAAGACAGATAGTCGGTGCGCCAGAGACCGCGAACCAGTTGCGCGGCAAAACCCCTGAGCATGTTTTCGTCCCCAAGGGCTATGCCCCCCTCAATTCGCAAAAAAAGACCCCGCCTCGCGGCGGGGTCGCATGTATCGCAGCTTAGAGCCGCTGTCATTGGTTGAAAAAGCAATTGTAATCAGTGAACTCGTCAATCTCGCGTTCAATATTCAACCGTGGCGGAATAAAGAGGCCATATTCCAGATTGTCTGGACCGATCAGACGGCTCTCAGTCTCCATTACATACAGCAGTCTGTCGCCGTTAGTTGTTGTCTCGGCCACCGGATACCAGGTGCGCAGAGCCCAACCCGGAAATACGACCGTGGGGAAACGATCGATTAACGCGCTTCCATCGGGATTGACCGACCAGGTCATGGCGGTGGTCAACAGGCCCTTACCACATTCGTCCGGAAACCCCCGCCTGTTTCGTCCCGTGCCCCCCGTCGCATCGAACTGCCAGCCGAAGCGAACATTGATAGTGTGCAAGCCGTTCTCGTCAAAGCTGCCCGGAACCCAGGAATTGATTTCGCCGTTCCAGTACTGACCCGCCGGGCTGGTGAGGAAGGGAACCGTGAGATCAAATGATTCATCCGCCCTCACAAAAACCGTGTACGTGGCAAATCGGTCGAAGCCGTTCGAAAAGTCCAGGAAAACACCGTATTCCAGCCCCAGCGAATCCAGGATCAGCGCGCGTTGGGTCCACCCGTCGGGATAGGTGATCACCAAAGCGCCGTCTGCGTCCACGGACCAGGTTGCGGCAAACCCGGAGATATTGCCGCTCACCGTAGAGTCGGCGGCGAAACTGGCGATATCGCCATAAGCGGTATCCGGATACGGATTGTTTCCGTTGTCAACTCCGGGAAAGTAATGATA
>SMWH01000155.1 GCA_004357005.1 Gammaproteobacteria bacterium | reverse complement strand
AGCTGATTCTGGAACGCAGCGAGTTCTGCATCCTTGAGCTCCACCAGACGTTCGAGCTTGTCTACCTGACTCTCGAGGTCGGAGACTCGCGAACGCAACTCGCCACCCTCCTGTTCGCCGGTCAGCAGTTGTTCCTGCGTCAGCGCCAGTGCCTGGCGAAGATCTTCTTCCGTTTCGGTTCCCGGGTTCGCAGACAGTGAGTCACTGTCTGCCCTTGCCGGGACAACCTCCACGCGGGCAGCGGGCGCACGTACGCGGGCCGGCGCCGTACGCGGCACATCACCGACGCGTGACTCCACTACCGTCTGGGGGTAAGCGCCCAATCGGGCGCGATAATCCTGCCACGCCTGGTTGTGAGCGCGCACCGCTTCGAAAGCCACCTGTACGCCGATGTTGCGGATCTCGTTATTCGACGGGATACGCAGGATCTCACCGGCGCTCAGCGCGTTGACGTTGTCCTGGAAAAAAGCGTTCGGGTTGGCGCGCAGGATCGCCACCATCATCTCGTTGATACTGATCCCGGTGTCGGACTGGTACTCATGGGCGATACGCCACAGGGTGTCTCCCCGTACGACGGCGTACTCACCGGACCGCGACGGGTAGCTGACCGGCGCAGGTGTCGGCGTCGTTTCGAAATCTGTTTCCGCCGTTGGTTCCGGTTCGGCGACACGTTCCGGCGCCGGTTCGGGGGTCGCTGCTTCCTGAGCCGGTTGCGGTGCCGACGGCTCCGGTCGGGCCGTTTCCGCCTGTCGCTCCGGCGCCGCTTCTTCCGCCGTTTCGGTCACGGGTGGCGGCGTGGGTGAAGGAGCGGCCGGTCGAATGTCGACCCGGCCGGGATCCGGTGTGACCATGCGCACCGGTGGATCCAGCAAAATGGAATACTCTCTGAGCAGACGACCCCGCTCCCAGTTCACTTCCACCAGGAATGTCAGAAACGGTTCACGAATGGGGTGGACGGTGGTTACCTGCACGACGACTCGACCATCCGGTTTGCGAACCACCTCGAACTCGAGCTGGCTCAACACCGGATCGTAATCAAGATCAACGCGCTGAAAGTCCTGCCGAGCGGCGAGCGCCACTTCCGCGTTTTCCAGTTCGACAGGATTCCGGGCAATGAGCGGAAACTCGGCCCGCAACGGTTCGTTGAGGCCGGAGTGCACCCGAATGTTGCCCACACCCAGGGCAAACAGGGTCCCCGGGACCAGACACAACAATGCTGCGGCCCAGCATATCCTCGGCAAGGTCCTGATACTCATACGGGAATTAAGACCTTACGGGGCTTAAGTGAGAAACTCCCTCATAAGACGACGATAACTATAGGCTAAAAATAGTCTTTTACCAAGCGCTCAGCCACCTGGACGGCGTTCAAGGCAGCGCCTTTTCTCAGGTTGTCCGCCACCACCCACAGGTTCAGGCCCCTGGGATGCGATATATCCTGCCGAATCCGGCCCACATAGACCGGGTCCCGGCCGGCGGCCTCGGACACGGGGGTCGGATAGGCCTGGCTTTTCGGGTCATCCACGACCTCCACCCCGGGGGCCCGTTCCAGCAGATCCCTGGCATCCGCCGCGGACAGGGCTTCGGCGGTCTCCACGTGCAAAGCAACACTGTGGCCGTAGAACACGGGAATCCGCACCGCCGTGGGGTTCACGAGGATATCCGCCCCCAGGATCTTCTGGATCTCCCAGACGATCTTCATTTCCTCACGGGTATAGCCGTTGTCCTGGAACTCATCGATATGGGGCACCGCGTTGAAGGCGATCTGCCGCGGGAACACCCGGGGCTCGATTTTGCCGAAGTTGAGCAGGGTGGCGGTCTGGCGCGCCAGTTCCTCAAGTCCGCGTTTGCCGGCCCCGGAGACTGATTGATAGGTACACACGTTGATCCGCTCCAGCCCGACCGCGTCATGGATGGGTTTGAGCGCCATCACGATCTGGATCGTCGTACAGTTGGGATTGGCGGCGATGTTGCGCAGCCGGTACTGTTCCAGGGCCTCCGGGTTGACCTCCGGCACTACCAGCGGCACGTCGTCGTCGTAGCGAAACCGTGAGGTGTTGTCGACGACGACACAGCCCGCACCCGCCGCCCGCACTGCGTGCACATCGGACACTGCGGCTCCCGCCGTAAACAGCGCCAGTTGGGTATCGCCAAAATCGAAGTCTTCGAGATTCCGGACCAGCAGCTCTTTGCCGCGGTGCCTGATCCGCTCGCCCGCGGTACGCTTGCTGGCCAACGGCGTGACGGTGGTCGAGGGGAAATTGCGTTCTTCCAGCAGCGCCATAATCGTCTCACCCACCGCGCCGGTAGCGCCCACAACCGCGACATTGACTGCTTCAGGCATTCACGAATTCATTCCGTTCAAAACCGGGCTCAATCCCCTGATCCCGAATCCGTTGATCCCGGAATCAGAGGTTGTTGCACGCCCACGTCTGCGTTCTGTGCCCGGTGTCGCAGATACTGGTCCATGAGCACGATGGCAACCATGGCTTCGGCAATCGGCGTGGCGCGGACACCCACGCAGGGATCATGCCGGCCCTTGGTCACGATTTCCTCGGCTTCACCCCGGATATTCACGGTGCGTCCGGGCAACCGCAGACTGGATGTGGGTTTGAAAGCCATACTGACGATCACATCCTGACCCGTGGAGATTCCACCCAGGATCCCGCCGGCGTGGTTGCTGAGAAAACCCTCTGGTGTAATTTCGTCCCGGTGCTCCGTACCCTTCTGTTCGACACACGCAAAGCCCGCACCGACTTCCACGGCCTTGACGGCATTGATACTCATGAGCGCCGCGGCCAGTTCCGCATCCAGTTTTCCATACACGGGCTCACCCAGCCCGGGCGGCACGCCGCTGGCGATTACGTTGACCCGGGCGCCCACCGAATCCCCGGACTTGCGCAACTGATCCATAAACGACTCCAGCGTCTCAACCGCCGCCGGGTCGGGGCAGAAAAAGGGATTGTCATCAACCGTTTCCAGATCGACGGGCTCCAGGCGCAGGTCACCGATCTGGGCCAGATAACCGCGGATCCTCACGCCGAGTTTTTCCGCCAGGTATTTCCTGGCGATGGCGCCGGCAGCCACCCGCAGGGCGGTCTCGCGTGCCGATGAACGGCCACCACCCCGATAGTCGCGGATACCATACTTGTGGTGATAGGTGTAGTCGGCGTGACCCGGGCGGAACTGTTCCTTGATGTTGGAATAGTCTTTCGGGCGCACATCGGTGTTCTCGATGAGCAAACCGATCGGTGTCCCGGTGGTGCGTCCCTCGAAAACGCCGGACAGAATCTGCACCTGATCCAGTTCACGCCGTTGCGAGGTGTGACGACTTTTTCCCGGCCGCCGCCTTTCCAGTTCATGCTGGATGTCTTCTTTGCTCAGTTCCAGTCCCGGCGGGCACCCGTCGACGACACAGCCGATGGCGGGCCCGTGGCTCTCGCCAAAGGTTGTGATCGCGAACAATTTTCCAAAGGTGTTAGCTGCCATCGCGTTCCTGCCGTTTCTCCATCAACTCTACAACAACACCAGCATGATCCATGAGTTCCTGTTTGTGCAACAGGAACACGCCATGACCGCCGTGCCTGAATTCCAGCCACAGAAAGGGAAGCGCCGGCAATGCCGCCGCGAGCGTCTCGCCAGTGTCGCCTGTTTCCACTACCAGGATACCGTTTTCGGTCATGTGATCCGGCGCGCCCGCCAGCAGCGGCAAAAGGACATCAAGCCCGTCTTCACCGGCAGCCAGACCGAAACTCGGCTCGTGTCCGTACTCCGGGGGAAGCGACGCCAATTCCGCAGCACCCACATAGGGTGGATTAGCCACGATCAGATCGTACCGGTTCTTGTCCATCTCCTGGCCCAGCGCCTGATAGAGGTCCGACGCGATGACACGGACTCGTTGCCTGAGCCCATGGTCGTCCACGTTGCGCCGCGCCACCGCCAGGGCATCCTCCGACAGATCCGCCAGATCCACCCGGGCCTCCGGAAAGGCATGAGCCACGGCGATCCCGATGCAACCACAGCCCGTGCAAAGATCCAGGATGCGTTCCGCTGCGCCCGGGACCACCCAGGGCCGGAACTCATCGGCGATGAGTTCCGCGATGGGCGAACGCGGCACGAGCACCCGCTCGTCCACATAAAAAGACAGGCCCGCGAACCAGGCACGCCGGTTCAGATAGGCAGCCGGCACCCGGTCCCGGACGCGGGTTTCGACCATTTTCGTCAACCGCTGCGCCTCCTCCCCGGAAACCCGCCGATCCCACGCAGCCGCGGGGAGATCCGGCGGCAAACCAAGTCCCTGCAACACCAGCCCCGCCGCCTCGTCGGCGGCGTTGTCGGTGCCGTGACCGAAACACAACCCGGCCCCTTCGAAGCGCTGCTGAGCCCGGACGATCCAGTCCCGAACTGATTCGCTTTGCGCGTTCATGGTCCATCACGGTACCTCAACCGCCACTGCGGTTCCCATCTGCCGGAACTCTTTATATATGATGTCGCCATGTCACCCGGAACACAGGCCCTCGAGGCCGGAAAAACCCACACCAGCCTCATCACCCTGCTGGCCGCCCTGGCCGCCGCCGGCGGGTTCGCCCTGGCTGCATACCTTGCCCGGGGTGGCTTCGATCCGGCGCAGTTTTCCGCCGTCAGAGTATTCCCTGAACCCCGTGAGGTGACGGTTGAGCTGGAAAGAGGCAACGGCGAGTCCTTTGGCGTCGATGCGCTTCGCGATCGCTGGACGCTGATGTTTTTCGGGTTCACCCATTGCCCCGACATCTGCCCCACGACCATGCTGAGGCTGGCGGAGATATACAAGGAGATGTCGCCCGAATATCCGGCGCTGCAGGTCGTGTTTGTCTCCGTCGACCCTGATCGGGATCGCGGGGAAATCCTGGATCAATACACGAGCCACTTCAATGCGGACTTTATCGGTGTTACCGGCGATGAGGCGCAATTGCAAACCATCACCCGGCAATTCGGGGTGGCTTATTTTCGCGAGGAAGCGGAGGAGCCCGATGGCGACTACGGGGTGGGACACACCGCGGCCATCATGCTCGTGGACCCGGACCTGTTCTATCACGCGGTGCTGCCCGCACCCCATGACGCGGCGTTGATCACCACCGAGCTATCGCAGTTGCTCGCGCACTGGGACGGTGGGTGACGGTTTGGTCGAAGTCGTCGAACGTCTGCTGATTCTCGTTCAGCCTTTTCTCCCTCAACACCTGTTATCCCGGATGATGGGCTGGCTGGCCAGGGTGCGGTGGACGCCTTTCAAGAATCTCTTTATCCGGGTATTCGTTTTGCTCACCGGTGTCGACCTTTCTGAAGCCGTCTTGTCCCGGCCCGGGGACTATCCGACCTTCGCCGCGTTTTTTACGCGTGAGCTGCGCCCCGGCCTGCGCCCGATGCCCGAAGATGCGAGAGCAATGGCCTCACCAGTGGATGGGACCATCAGCGAAATAGGAATACTGGAAGGTGATCGGATTTTGCAGGCCAAGGGAATGGATTACACCGCCGAGGCGCTGCTGACCGACGCGTCCCTTGCGGCGCAGTTCAAGAACGGACACTTTGCCACCGTCTACCTGGCGCCCCACCAGTATCATCGCGTTCACATGCCCGTGGCCGGCTCGCTTCGGGAAACCCGTTACGTACCGGGCCGCCTGTTCGGTGTCGCTGATTACACGGTCCGGGAAATTCCCGAACTGTTCGCCCGCAATGAAAGACTCGTATGCCTTTTCGATTCCCCACATGTACCTTTTGCTTCCATCATGGTGGGCGCCATGCTGGTATCAAGCATCGAAACCATCTGGGCGGGCGAACTGCAACCGCCCCGCCACCGGAAAGTCGTGACCCAATCCCACACGGGCATCGAACTGGCTCGCGGAGATGAGATGGGCCGGTTCAACATGGGCTCCACGGTAATCCTGTTGTTTCCGCTCGGCTGCGTTGAATGGCGCGATGACCTCCGCGCCGGCGACCCCCTGCTGCTGGGACAGGCCCTGGGCATGACGCTGCGCCCGTGAGCACCATGCTGGCCCAGGCACTGTACGTTGGGCCCGGCGGTTTTCTCGGCGCCATCCTGCGGTTCGCGCTGGGCGGTGCGGTTCACCGTTGGCTTCCCATGTCTACCTTTCCCTGGGGCACGCTCACGGTGAACACGCTTGGATGCCTGCTCATTGGCTTTTTCGCCGGACTGGCCGAGTCACGTCAGGTCATCGGGCCCGAACTCAGGCTGTTTCTGCTCATCGGCCTGCTGGGTGGCTTTACCACCTTTTCGACTTTCGGGTTCGAAACCATGGCGCTGACGCGCAACGCCACGCACATGCAGGCGATGACGAATATCGCCTTGCAGGTCATACTTGGCCTGTTCGCCGTCTGGGGAGGCTTGAGCCTGTCTAGACTTTGGTGAGAAATCATGCACGAAGAAAAACGCGGATCACTGCTGCGCATTTACATTGGCGAGAACGATCACCACGAAAGGCGCCCGCTGTATGAGTGGATCGTGCGCAAGGCCCGTGAGCAGGGTCTGGCGGGCGCAACCGTTTTGCGTGGTTTGGAAGGATTTGGCGCCAAGAGCCATCTGCACACCGCCAATATTCTTCGCCTGTCCACGGATCTTCCCATCCTGATCGAGATCGTCGACACTCGAGACAAAATCGATGCCTTCCTTCCCCTCATCGAAGATGCTATCGAAGACGGTTTGGCAACAATCGAACAGGTGGAAATTCTGTTCTACCGCAGCCGCGGCAAATGAGCTAGCATCCGTCAAATCGACATCCGAACCACGCGTGTAGGAGCAGCTTTGTAGGAGCGGCTTTCCAGCCGCGACTGTGGGAGCGGCATCTTGCCCCGACTGTGCGAGCGGCCCACATCGAGAACCAGGACCGCGATGAAAATCAACTTCGAGGTAGTTTCAACCGTGATATCACAAAATTGCAAGAATCGAAGCGGTACCGGTCTTCTTTTTGTTACGTTCTTGCTGGCCGCGATCTCCGGTTGCCAACCCGATGCCTCTACACCCGCGTTTGCCGATGGCAGTGAAACGCCGAACATGAGCGTCGCCCCGGACGGGCGCATCATCCTGTCCTGGACGGAGCCCACGGAGGACGGGCACGCCTTGCGTTTCGCCTTTCACGACGGTACTTCCTGGAGCGAGACGATGACCGCGGCAACCGGAAAGGGCTGGTTTGTCAACTGGGCGGACTTTCCTTCGGTCATCGCATTGCCCAACGGCGATCTGGCAGCCCATTGGCTCGAACGCGAAGGACCCGACACCTATGCCTACGGCATACGCATCGTTCGTTCAACGGACGGCGGCAAGAGTTGGGAAGACCCCGTTATACCGCACAGGGATGGCACCCTCACCGAGCATGGTTTCGTGAGCTTGTATGCCGTTGGTGACGCAGACCTTGGCGCCGTGTGGTTGGACGGCCGCAGGATGCTCGATGACGGCCCCATGACCCTGCGCTCGGCGATCGTGGCTCGCGACGGCTCACTCAGGAACGAAAACGAACTGGACGGGAAAGCCTGTGATTGCTGTCAGACCGGCGTCGCCGTGACCCACGGAAACCCGGTCGTTGTCTACCGGGATCGGGGCGACGACGAAACCCGGGACGTGAGCGTGGTCCGCGTAACGGGCGACGAATGGACGGTACCCGTGCCGCTTTACGAAGACAACTGGACGATCGCCGCCTGCCCAGTGAACGGTCCGGCCATAACGACAGCCGATAACGCTGTGGCCGTGGCGTGGTTCACTGCAGCAAAAGATGAGGCGCAGGTCAACGTCGCTTTTTCCAATGACGACGGCGCCACCTTCGAGCCTCCCATCCGAATTGATCACGGCCTGCCGCTGGGGCGAGTCCACATCGTGGGACTGGCGGGGGGTGATGTGCTGGTGAGCTGGTTGGAAGACACCGAGTCCACCACGGCTATCTTGTTGAAACGCGTGAGTCCGGCGGGTGCCGTTTCGGATGCGGTCACGGTGGCAGCAACTGACAGCGCCAGGGCCAGCGGTTTTCCGCGCATGGCGGTTCGTGAGGACGATGTGCTGTTGGCCTGGACAGACCCGGAACCTCCCGGCCGCGTCCGCCTGCGCGCGGTTCAGATACCGCACTGAGTTTCGCTGAGACCACGACGAGCTGGGGGACGAGCCAGGGGCGAATCAGGGCTGTTCGTCTTCGCCGCCGGGCAATTCGTCTCCGGCATCGCCGGGCAGGACTTCGTCTTCCAGCAACTGCAGTTCGCCAAATTCCGTGTAACCCTCGGGGATGTACTGCTGCTCCCACTGGGATAGCCACTCCGCTTTGTATTTCATGTACTCCGTACCTGAATACCAGGTCCAATGGCCGCTGGCACTCATGGAGTATATCGTCAGCGCGCTGCCGCTAAAGCCGACTCGGCTGCCGGTCACTTCACGTTTCTCATTCCGGAACCACTTCGCCACCTTGGCCAGCCGCCGGTCGTCACCATGTTCCGACAGGAGTTCCTGTTCGCGGACCTTCGCGCGTTCCTGATCTTCAGTGGTCAACTGGGCAAGAGTCTGATCGCGAAGCTCGTTCATCCTGGCATCGTCGAAACGCTCCGCGGACAACGCGAACCACGCATAGGCTTCCACGAGGTCCTTTTCGACGCCTTGGCCGTTGTGATACATGGCGCCGATGTTGAACTGGGCAGGTTTGTTGGCCCACAGCGACGCGTCCTGGAGATAGGTCATGGCCGTATCGTACCTGCCACCTTCGTAAGCTTCCAGACCGGCCAGAAACAGCCGATCACCGGGCGGGAGCCGGAAAATCGGTTGGTGCTGCGCAAGCGCCGAAACACTGATACCGAGGAGAAAAGCCAGGAGACACAGCCGCTGCCCGGACATCCTCAATCCTCTTCCTGTTCAAGATCCCCTTCTTTGACAGACTCATCGTCGTCCCCGTTATCCTCGTCTTCCACGATCTCCAATTCACCGTATTCCACAAAGCCTTCAGGCAGCGTCAGGCTGCCCGCAAATTTCGCCGCGTTCCAGTGAACCACGTTGTAGGGCACCGTAGCTCCGCTGCGTCCCGTGGCAAACACCGTCAGCGCACCGCCACTGAAACCGACACGAGAACCGGTACTGCGACGTTGTTTCCGGTACCAGTGTGTCACGCGCCCGATGGTATTGGTGTCGGCGTATTCGCGGAACAACTCGATCGTCGCATCAAAGGCCCTGGCCTGATCTTCCACATTCAGTATCGAATAGCACTCGTCCCGGATCTGGGATTTGCGCACGTCATTGCCACGTTCAGCGGCGATGGCGAACCAGGCATAGGCAGTGACATAGCTCTGCCTGGTACCCTGGCCGTGGTAGTACATGACCCCGATATTGAACTGAGCATCCTTGATCCCCCACAGCGATGCGTCCATGAAGTACCGGTAAGCAGCGTCGTGGTTCCCGCCCTCGTAGGCATCGAGCCCGGCAACGAAGAGACGGTCCCCTGGTGAAACCAGACCCCGGGGCCGAACGGCGTCCACGGGCAAAGACAGGGCCATGAGGCAAACGCCCGCAACAAGAACAAAAAAACGAAACGACATGTGCCACCCCTGGCGGCGCGGCGGTCCTTTTGCAGACCACGGCTTCGATGTCAGCATTGCAGACTAAGGATACAGTAGATCGGGCCCCCGGCGCACAGTGCCGATCGCCATGCCCCCTTCAAATCGAGCGCCCTGGCTTCAGGCATCGCTCCACAAATTGGACGGGATCAGATTAAAACTGATCACCAATCGGTCCTGCCGGGCCAGGTTGGGTTTGACGTTGTGCGGCAACCAGGCGGGAAACATAAAAAGCTTGCCGGTCTCCGGCGTCATGGTGACGGCTTCCCAGGTCAGGGGTTTGTCCGGGTCGGCAAATCCCTGCTTGGTCATGAGATGAGCACTGCGGGCGTCCACAAACTGAATGTTGCCGCCGTTCTTCGGTGCGCGCACGTAGTAGACACCACTGATCGTGGTGTTGGGATGCGTATGGGTCATATTGAATGCGCCGGTGGGGTTTATCCCGCACCAGGCAGTTGCGATGCGAAAACGGTTCTCCACGGGGATGTTCATATCCTCGCGGATGGTTTCGCTGCTTTCCAGAACCACATCCAGAATCGGCTTGAATTCAGGGCGATTCTGAAGTTCGTCCCGGCTTTGCCAACCCATGTTGTTGGACTTGGCCACGCCGAGGGGGTCCTCGTCGCGCAACGCGTACATGGCGCGTTCCAGTTCCTCGTTCAGCGCCTGGTCGTTGATCTGCCGGCTCCAGATGGGCGTGGCAAAGAACTCTTCCCGTTTGACTTCGCCAGTCATGCCCACAGTTTACGGATTTCAATGGTGTCAGACACCATTGAAACCATCGAAATCCGTAAACTAGCCCAATATGGATCAGTTGATGGCGAACTGGCGTGCCCGTGGCAGGGTGCTGGATTGCGACGGCCTGGGGATCTTTCGAGTCGTTGAAGGATCCGGGACACCGTTGGTTCTGTTTCATGGGTTTCCCAGCCACTCCCTGGACTGGCGCACGCTTTTGCCGATTCTGTCCCGCCACCACCGGGTCCTGTGCCTGGACTTTCCCGGCTACGGGCTTTCGGACAAACCCACAGAATACGGCTATTCGTTGGTTGACCAGTTCCGCATCACAGAACAGGTCCTGAAACAGGAAGGTTTTGACGAGTTTGATCTGGTTTGCCACGACATGGGCAGCAGCATCGCCTGCGAACTTTTCTATCAGATGCAAAAAGGTGGCACGCGGATCAAGACGCGCCGCGTCATTTTTCTCAACGGCAGCGTCTACATGGAAATGGCCAAGCCACTTTTTACCCAGCGCCTGCTGAGAAAGAAATATCTGGGGCCGTTGCTGGCCCGCTTTGCATCAAAGCGTCTGTTCGAACGCCAATTCCGCAGCGTTTTCGCGGACCGATCGTTGCTCTCGAAGGAGGAGATAGACGCTTACTGGTGGACCTTGACGGACAACCGGCAGATCATGCCCAAACTGGCGGGTTACATGAACGAACGTCTGCGTCGCGCCGACCGATGGTTGCCAACCCTGAAAAAACTTTCCTCACCGGCCCTGATTCTATGGGGCAGGTCGGACCCTGTGGCTGTACCTGCCATAGCGCACCGCCTGCACCGGGAACTGCCTGATTCCCGACTGATCTGGTTAACAGGCATCGGCCACTACCCGCAACTGGAAGCCCCGGCGGAAGTCGCCGGACACATCGAAACCTTCCTCAATAATCGGTGACAGTACACTTAACTCGAGTTTCGGTGACAGTACACCTCATTGGGGTTAAGTGTACTGTCACCGTTTTTAGCCGACGCCCGCCAGGCAACGATGGCCTGAGGGGCTGGCGGGGCAAGTCGTTTTGATCACCCGGAGACTGCGAATCTCGCGGTTCTGTCCCGAAACAAAACACTGGATGGTGAAGCTGCCCCATTCCACCCGGGGGGCGGCCAGGTTTGTCCGTCGCCGTTCCCCGTCCCTGAAGACCACGTCCACTTCCACCTGCATGGTTCCCCAGCGGTTGTCACGGCTGGAGTCATTGCTCGAGATGCTGTATTGCACATCCAGCATGTGACCGGGATTGACCGGTTTCATGGCGGATACGCTGAGGGACGCTCTGACACTTCTGCAAGTCTCGTTGCGCTGCGCATCCACGATTCCCGCGGAACCCGCCAGCAACAAACCAAAAACGATAGTGAACAAGGCTCTCATGTGCCCTCCCTGCAGTAGTTACATGTTCCTGCGGTATTCCCCGCCGACTTCGTACAGGGCGTGGGAGATCTGCCCCAGCGATGCGTGTTTCGCGACTTCCATCAGCTCCTCGAAGATGTTTTCCCGGCTGCGCGCGACCGCCCGTAATTCCTCCAGAGCCGCCGGCGCATCAGCAGCGTGATTTTCCTGGAAGCGTCGCAGACTCTCGATTTGCCAGCTTTTTTCTTCCTCGGTTGACCTCATCAGCTGTATTTCTGCCGGCGCCTCTTCCTCGCCCTTTTTGGGCACGAAAGTGTTGACGCCGACAATAGGCAGACTTCCGTCATGTTTCTTCGACTCGTAATAGAGGCTCTCGTCCTGGATCTTGCCACGCTGGTACATCGTATCCATCGCGCCCAGCACGCCGCCACGCTCCGAGATGCGCTCGAACTCACCGTACACGGCTTCTTCCACCAGGTCGGTGAGCTCGTCCACGATGAAGGAACCCTGCCAGGGATTCTCGGTCTTGTTGAGCCCCATTTCCTGGTTGATGATGTGTTGAATCGCTACCGCGCGACGCACGGATTCTTCCGTGGGCGTCGTGATCGCTTCATCGTAAGCGTTGGTGTGCAGACTGTTGCAGTTGTCAAAGATCGCATACAGTGCCTGCAGCGTAGTCCGGATATCGTTGAACTGGATCTCCTGGGCATGCAGGCTCCGACCCGAGGTCTGAATGTGGTACTTCAGCATCTGACTGCGTGCTGATGCGCCGTAACGTTCACGCATGGCCCGCGCCCAGATCCGCCTCGCCACCCTGCCGATCACCGTGTACTCCGGGTCCATCCCGTTGGAAAAGAAAAAGCTCAGGTTCGGGGCGAATTCATCGATATTCATTCCCCGCGACAGGTAGTACTCGACGATGGTGAGTCCGTTGGATAAGGTAAAGGCCAACTGACTGATCGGATTCGCGCCGGCCTCGGCGATGTGATAACCGCTCACCGAAACGCTGTAATAGTTGCGCACGCGTTTGTCGATGAAGTACTGCTGGATATCACCCATCATCTGCAGCGCGAACTGGGTCGAAAAAATACAGGTATTCTGGGCCTGGTCTTCCTTGAGGATGTCCGCCTGTACGGTGCCGCGTACCACCGAAAGCGTTTCGGCTCGGATCTTTTCGTAGGTCTCGGCGTCCAGCAACTGGTCGCCGGTTACACCGAGCATGCCAAGCCCCAGACCGTCATTGCCGACCGGCAGGTCACCGGCATATTCCGGTCGCTGCTTGTCCTTGTACAACCTGGCGATCGTCTTCTGTGCTTTTTCCCACTTGCCCTGATCTTTCAGGAATTTTTCCACTTGTTGATCACAGGCGGCATTCATGAAGAAGGCCAGGATCATGGGCGCGGGGCCATTGATGGTCATTGACACGGAAGTCTTCGGATCACACAGGTCGAATCCCGAATAAAGTTTCTTCATGTCATCCAGCGTGGCGATCGATACACCGGAGTTGCCGATCTTGCCGTAGATATCCGGCCGTTCATCAGGGTTTTCACCGTAAAGAGTCACCGAGTCGAAGGCCGTGGAGAGCCGGTTCGCGTTCAGGCCCTGAGACAGGTAGTGAAAACGCCGGTTGGTCCTTTCCGGAGTTCCTTCGCCCGCGAACATGCGCGCCGGGTCTTCACCCATGCGCCGGTAGGGGTACACGCCAGCGGTATAGGGATAACCCCCGGGCAGATTCTCCGCCATGAGAAAAGCCAGCATATCGCCCCAATCCCGGTAACGCGGCAATGCCACCTTGGGCACCCGGATGTGACTCAGGCTCTCGTTGAAGTTCTCGCCGGCAATCTCGCGGCCACGGACCTCGTAACTGTAGGTCTCGGACCGATAGCTCGCCGAGCGCGCCGGCCAATCCTTCAGCAACTGGACGGCCTCGCTGGACAGTTCCTGAACTGCTGTTTGATAACGTTCACGCAACAGTTTACGGGTCGGATCCGAGTCATCGTGCAGCGCGGATAGCTGGTACAGGGACAGTGCC
The DNA here is from genome assembly GCA_004357005.1 of Gammaproteobacteria bacterium. GTDB lineage: Bacteria > Pseudomonadota > Gammaproteobacteria > SMWH01 > SMWH01 > SMWH01. Next base: position 3,236 of record SMWH01000155.1, on the reverse strand, counting down.
TCTGGCAATTCCGGGTCATCCAGCTCCTGCAGCGTCTGGAAATAGTCCTGGGCGCGGCTGACCGCGTCCGCCTGCCGGATAATATCGGCCTTGATCCCGCGTCCCTGTTCAGCGATGTCGGCCAGATAACGGATCCGGCTGCCGGGGATCAACGCCATCGCCCGCGGTTCTTTCGCGCTGATATCAATATCCGGTGTCCACTGAGCTGCATCCAGCTTTACTTTCTCCGCAACCAGGCGGCAGAGGTTGTAGAACATCCAGTTCACGCCCGGATCGTTGAACTGGCTTGCGATGGTGGGGTAAACGGGGATGTCGTCATCCGGAGTATCGAAAGCCACGTGGTTGCGCTTCCACTGCTTGCGCACATCACGCAAGGCATCTTCGGCCCCACGCTTGTCGTACTTGTTCAAGACCACGAGGTCCGCGTAATCCAGCATGTCGATTTTTTCGAGTTGGCTGGCGGCGCCGTAGTCGCTGGTCATGACATAAACAGGGAAATCCACCAGATCCACGATCTCGCTGTCGCTCTGGCCAATACCAGCAGTCTCAACGATCACCAGGTCGAAACCCACCGATTTCAGGAACTCGATGCTGTCCCCGAGGATCACGCTGGTCGCCAGATGTTGGCGCCGCGTTGCCATGGACCGCATGAAAATTCGCGAGCTGCGCAGGCTGTTCATTCGAATCCGATCACCCAACAGCGCGCCACCCGAGCGCCTTCGAGTGGGATCCACCGCCAGTACGGCGATGTGCATGTCCGGGTAACAGGCCAGGAAACGGTTCAGGAGTTCATCGGTCACCGAGCTCTTGCCGGCGCCGCCGGTTCCGGTGATGCCGATGACCGGGACGCGCCCGGAAGCCGCTTGCCACTCCTTGCGCAGGCGGCCCAGTTCCTTCTCGGGAATGGCATTGGCCTCCAGTGCCGAGATCATTTTGGCGACGGCGTTCTCGTCCTCCCGGGTGATGTCCTCCGGCCCGGCCTTGGGAAGCCGCGCCTCAACCGTCCGGGTCATGACGTCCTCGATCATCTCCACCAGGCCCATGCGCATGCCGTCATCCGGGTGATAAACCTTTTCCACGCCGTAGGCTTCGAGCTCGGCGATTTCCTCTTGCGTGATGGTCCCGCCGCCACCGCCGAACACGCGGATATGGGCCGCGCCGCGCTCCTTGAGCATGTCCACCATGTAGCGGAAAAACTCCATATGCCCGCCCTGGTAGGAACTCAGGGCGATGGCGTCCGCGTCTTCCTGGAGGGCCGCCCGCACCACGTCCTCGACGCTGCGGTTGTGACCCAGATGGACCACCTCCGCCCCCTGGTCCTGGATCAGGCGGCGCATGATATTGATGGCTGCGTCATGGCCGTCGAACAGGGAGGCCGCCGTCACGAAACGCGGCGGAAACTGCTCGGTCCGGCTCTCGCTGGCAGGTATTTCCTTGACCCGGCTGCTGACACTGGTGCTCAAATGGGGCTCCCGTTGCTGCCTCACACCGGTTTCGGAAAGACCATCGGCCGAAAACCGGTCAAACAAGGTAGTTTAAGGCGGCACCTGCCGTGGCGCCAGATTCTTATCGCCTCGTTTCCAGGAATTCGACGCTAAGTCATTGTTTGTTGGAAAAATATTGAGTCGGCGAAGCGGCGTGGGCTTGGCCCCCGTTCCAGGCTTCTCCAGATCGGGCCAGGCCCTGTCAAGATGCCGTGGCCCGATTTTTTCCATTAGAATACGCGCCACCGCGCCGCTGGCACCCGAACCCGGGACGGTCAAGACCACGGCCTCAGCGTCGTCCCACGACGGTCGCCATCACGAGTTACTGGAGGATTCTGGATGAATCTTTTCGAGACCATTGACGAAACAGAACACGAGCAGGTGGTGTTCTGCCACAACAAGGACGCTGGACTCAAAGCCATCATCGCCATCCACAACACCACCCTCGGCCCGGCCCTGGGTGGATTGCGCATGTGGAACTACGAAAGCGAGGAAGAAGCCCTCAATGATGTGCTGCGGCTGTCCCGGGGAATGACCTACAAGGCTTCCGTAGCCGGTCTCAATCTGGGGGGCGGCAAGGCGGTGATCATCGGCGACCCCAAGACGGAAAAATCCGAAGCCCTGTTCCGGGCTTTTGGTCGAGCCGTGGACTGGTTGAACGGTCGTTACATCACCGCCGAAGACGTCAGTATTGATGTGAACGACATGGAATACATTCTTCAGGAAACCGATTTCGTGGTGGGCGTGCATCAGACCCACGGTGGCAGTGGCGATCCCTCGCCTTTTACAGCCTACGGAACCTATCAGGGCATCAAAGCCTCCCTCGAAACCAAGTTCGGCAACGAAGACGTGGGCAAGTACAGCTATGCGGTACAGGGCGTTGGGCACGTGGGTTTCGAGTTGTGCAAGCTGCTGCGCAAGGACGGCGCCAAAGTGTTCGTCACCGACATCAACGAAGAAGCCGTAGCACGCGCCGTGGACGAACTGGAATGCGAGGCGGTAGGTGTCGAAGACATCTATGATATGGATGCAGATTGTTTCTGCCCATCCGCCCTGGGCTCCATCCTCAACGAGGAGACGATCCCGCGCTTCAAGTTCAAAATGGTGGCCGGCAGCGCCAATAACCAGTTGGCTACAGAACAATGCGGCGAACTCCTCAAGAAACGCGACATTCTTTATGCACCGGATTATGCGATCAACGCTGGCGGTCTGATGAATGTCTCTATCGAACTCGAGGGTTACGACCGGAAACGCGCGGTGCGCATGACCCGGACGATCTATTACAACCTCAAACGAATCTTCAAGATTGCTGAACGCGACGACATCACGACCGGAAAGGCCGCAGACCGCATGGCTGAAGAACGCATTGAAACCATCGGCAAGATCAAGCTGCCTTACGGGGGGCGACCAAGGGCTTTCAAGGGGCGCAGCAAGAACAATAACAACCACTGATGTTGCGTCCTCCCAGCATCAACGAAGACATCGATCTGCTGCGCGACACAGTCCGCCGTTTCGCAGACGAAGAAATCGCGCCACGCGCCGCGGAAATCGACGAAAGCAATACCTTTCCCCAGGACCTGTGGCCCAAACTCGGCGACCTGGGTCTACTGGGCATCACCGTCCCCGAGGAATACGGCGGTTCGGGAATGGGTTATCTGGCTCATATCGTGGCCATGGAGGAAATCTCCCGGGCGTCGGCATCGGTTGGTCTTTCCTATGGCGCGCACTCCAATCTGTGCGTCGATAATCTTT
>SMWH01000154.1 GCA_004357005.1 Gammaproteobacteria bacterium | reverse complement strand
GGTCAGCGTGCCTTCGCCGCTCTTTTTATCGAACGCCGGTTTGAGGCCGGCGAGTTTTTCCAGGGAGGTGTCCGGGCGCAGGTTGTTGTCCCGCAGCAGGCTGAGATAGGGCACCACGAGGTCGTCAAAGAAGCCCCGGTCCCAGGCGGCGGACGCTTTCAGGTGACTCTCCAGCGCCAGTTGATCCTGGTCACTCTGGGGGATGCCCCACTCCTTCGCCATGAGTTCCGTGTGCTGGCCCATGGACATGCGCGTACGCGGTTCCGCCACGCCGGGAAAGGAGGGTTTCAATTCGCCCGGGCGAAAACCCTTCCAGGCCGCCAGGCGCTGCTTGAAGGACCGGGCGTTGACGGTCTTGATCAGGCGGTGGGCGAGCTTTTTGCTGTACACCACCGGCACATCGCTGGTGGTGTCCGCACCCCCCGCGATGCCGGAGTCGATCTGCCCCAGGGCGATCTTGTTGCCGATCATCACCGTGGCGTCGAGGCTCGTGCCGCAGGCGCGCTGGACGGTGATGCCCGGGGTGTGCGGATCCAGATCCGTATCCAGCACGACCTCACGAGCCAGGTTCCAATCGGAAGAATGCTTGATCACCGCGCCCATGCTGGCGTCACCGAGGATCTCGCCCGCCAGGGAATAGGCCTCCACGAGTCCGTTGGTGGCGGCACTGAGCATGTCCCGGTTGCCCACGTCGGAATACGCGGTGTTGGAGCGGGCGAAGGGAATACGGATGCCGCCGATGATGGCGACGGGACGTGAGGCGTGGTTGACGAACTGGCTCATGGACAACCCCCGGAATCAAGGGCGATCAGACTAGCACAGGGTGGGCTGGTCGCCGTTGCTATAATGGCGGCCCTTTTTTCCAGTCCACGCAATACCATGACCACAGTCAGCAAAGGCATCGTCCAGGCCGACATCGCCGAGTTCTACTCAGAGGTTCGCGCCGAAACACTGCGCCTCACCGAACCCCTCGCCACCGAGGATATGGTGGTCCAGTCCATGACCGATGTGAGCCCGACCAAATGGCATCTGGGGCACGTGACCTGGTTCTTCGAGACCTTCGTGCTCAAGCCTCATGCCGGCGCTTACGAGGTGTTCCGCGACGAGCTCGATTACATCTACAATTCCTACTACAACGCCGTGGGACGTCAGTACCCGCGCCCGCACCGGGGCATGCTCACACGCCCGAACGTAAAGGAGACGCTGGAATACCGGCGCTACGCCGACCGCCATATGCAGGCGTTGTTCAGCCGTGAACTGTCCGATGAGCTGTTGGATGTGATCATGCTGGGTCTGCATCACGAACAGCAGCACCAGGAGCTGTTGCTCATGGACATCAAGCATGTGCTGTTCCAGAACCCCACTTATCCCGCCTACAACGAAAACCTCGCCACCCGGCGTGGCGAGATGCCACCCCGGAACTGGGTGGGCTTCGAAGCGGGTATGCGCGACATCGGTTTTGATGGCAACGGATTTGCTTATGACAACGAATCCCCGAGGCATCCGGAATGGGTGGATTCGTTTGAACTGGCATCGAGGCTGATCACCAATGCCGAGTACCTGGCCTTTATCCAGGACGGCGGTTACCAGGGTCCCGAGTTCTGGTTGTCCGACGGCTGGGCTGCGGTTCAGAAAGACCAGTGGCGCGGACCGTTGTACTGGGTCGAACGCGACGGCGTCTGGCACGAGTTCACGCTGGGCGGACTGAAACTCCTGGACCCGGACGCGCCCGTGTGTCATGTGAGCCTGTTCGAGGCGGACGCGTATGCCACCTGGGCGGGGGCGCGACTGCCCAGGGAAGCCGAATGGGAAACGGCCGCGGCAGATCTTCCGCCAACCGGTAACTTCGCCGACAGCAGGATCTTTCAACCCGTGGCAGCCGCCGGTTCACAGCCCCTTGAGCAGATGTTCGGCGACACCTGGGAATGGACTCAGAGCGCCTACTCACCCTATCCTGGTTACAAACCTGCCCGGGGGGCGATGGGGGAGTACAACAGCAAGTTCATGTGTAACCAGTACGTGGTTCGTGGTGGTTGTTGCGTGACTCCGGCGGGGCACACGCGGGTGACCTATCGCAACTATTTCTATCCGCACATGCGCTGGCAGTTCGGCGGCATCCGTCTGGCCCGATAGATGGCCGTGTAACACGCCGACGCGCGTCAGGCTTCGCCACCTTGCGGGCCCACATGATCCCCGGTGCTCGCTCAGCCCTCACCACCCTCCGGGCCATAAAATAAGACCCAGGTGGCGAAATCTTCCGAGAAGTCTTCGAAACGGTGCACGACACCGGCGGGCACGAACAGCACTTCGCCGGGCTCGAAAGGCACCCGAGTCTCGCCGTTCATGAAGTACCCGGAACCCGATGCGACGACGTAGACTTCATCCTGTTGGTGAGGTTTCTGCTGGTCCACAAGTTCGGGTTTGTAATAAGCGATCTCCAGCGTGCCGCGCTCCAGCAGCACCGCGTACGACGGGTCGCTGCTGCCGGCCAGTGCCGCGATGGCCCTGCTCAGCGTGATCCGGTCGCTCATCGGTGCGCCCTCACAGGAGTTCGACCAGTTCCGCAAGCGAAGCAACTTCGCCGTCCGGCGCCCGATTGCCCGAGAAGGAAGCGCCGTTGCGGTTTAGCCAAACAGTCCGCAGGCCTGCGTCGGCGGCGCCATCGATATCCTGAACCGGGTGGTCGCCCACATGGAGTACTTCGTGGGGCTGCAGTTCGAAGCGACGGCATGCCTCATCGAACATGGCCCGGTGGGGTTTCGGCTGGCCTACTTCCCGCGCGCTGAGGCTGAAGCGGAAGTGCCCGTTCAGACCGATCCGGTTCACATCGGCATTGCCGTTGGAAAGACAGGCCAGCGGATAACGCGAGGCCAGGGCTGTCAGCCCGGGCAACACGTCGTCGTACAGGGTCACTTCGTGGCGTGCGGCGAAGAAGACTTCGAAAGCCGTTTCCAGGTGTTCATCCCCGTAACCGTATTCACGCAGCACCCGCTTCAGGATATGCCGGCGCATCCAGGTGAGATCGTGGGTTCGTTCCGGGTGCGCCTCGGCCACCGTGACGCGGAGCTTGCGCAGATCATCGATGGAGTAGCCCTCGGTCACATCGGGGCAGTAGCTGTCCAGCCAATCGTGCAGGCGTTTTTCCGCCAACCGGATGACCGGTTCGACGGGCCACAGGGTGTCGTCCAGGTCGATGCTGATGGCCTTGATGTTTTTCAATGTAGTCAATGATTCTGTTTTTTGCCAAAACGGGACAGCTTCGTTTTTCGCTGATGCAACGCTCCGCCTGCACGACGAAAAACGAACCTGTCCCGGTTAGTCCGGTCCGGTTAGTCGGTCAGTCCAGCACCAGGAAATAGGCCTGCCGGCCGCGGACGAAACGCACTAACAGGTCCCGGCCGGCGTTTTCCACCAGGCCGGCGAACTGCTGCAGATCTTCGCTGTTGCGGCGGTTCACCGACAATATGATATCGCCAGCGCGCAGGCCGTACCGCCACGCCACGCTGCCGGATTCGATCTGCAACACGATGACACCCCGCAGCCGGTTGTTCCGGTAAGCAGTGGCGGCATCGCCGAACACCGCGCCCGCGAGCCTGGGATGCAGGTTGCGACCTTCCAGTTGCACCACGCTGGATTCAGCGACAACGGTTTCCAGGCGTTCGCGCTTTCCGTCGCGAATGAGATCCATCGTTACCTCATCGCCCACCTGGAGCAGGCCGATGGCATTGCGAAGCTGTTGGCTGTTCCGGATCGGGCGCGTGTTGACTCCCGTGATGACATCGCCGACTCGTAATCCGACTTCCGCGGCGGGCGTGTCTTCATAAACCCGGGTCACGACCACGCCCGCGGCCTGTTCGATACCGAAAGCCGTCGCCAGCTCGGCATCCAGGTCCTGATGATCGAAACCCACCGTGCCGCGGTGTACTTCGCCGGTTTCGATCAACTGGGTCAGGACCAGCCGCGCCATGTTGGCGGGAATGGCGAAACCGATCCCCACGTTGCCGCCGGTGGGCGAGAAGATCGCCGTGTTGATGCCGACCAGGTGACCATTCAGATCCACCAGGGCGCCCCCGGAGTTTCCCGGGTTGATGGAGGCATCGGTCTGGATGAAGTTCTCGTAGGTCTCAATCCCCAATCCGCTGCGCCCCAGCGCGGAGATGATCCCCGAGGTGACGGTCTGGCCCAGACCGAAAGGGTTGCCCACGGCGACCACGAAGTCGCCGACCCGCAATGCGTCGGAATCTGCGAGTCGTAGTTCCGACAAACCCTCCGCCGGGATGCGGATGACCGCCAGATCCGTGTCCTCGTCGGTCCCGACAACTTCGGCTTTCAGGGTGCGCCCGTCCCTGAGGGTCACGGCGATTTCCTGACCGCCTGCGATGACGTGGTGATTGGTGAGTACGAAGCCGTTTTTCGCATCCACGATCACCCCGGAACCCAGGCTCTGGGTGATGCGCTCCCGGGGCGCCCGCGGGAGGCCCATGAAGAACTCCCAGAAGGAGCCGCCCCCGACGCCTCTCGTCCGGACCCGGGCCAGGCTGGAGATATTCACCACCGCGGGGGTGACCCGTTCCAGCATGGGCGCCAGGGAGGGCAGCGGCTGGCCGTCTACTGAGACCGGCAGGGCTGCCCCGAGCGCGATGCTGCAGAGCAGCAGGGCAGCGGCCACAAGGGCCGTCGAGGGGCCAAAACCGGTGGTCATGGGTCTGTTGTCCTTCGCTGTGCTCATCCCTGATGACTCGGACTGGGGCGGGCTCGCAAGGTTCGCCGCTTCCGCCGCACTTGGCAAGGGCCAGGAGCGAGGGTGGGGCCCAAGGGCTGTGGACAGGTCGGTGGACAAGCCCTGAACAAGTGGTGGGCATTCTGGGGACAAAAACACAAGATGTTGTGTCATGATAATCTGCGGTTTGCCCGCAAACGTTGCATTATCGCAACACCGAACTGGGTGCCCTTTATACATGCGGGGTTAGGAAAGGAATAGTATGTAACGTGTTGATTTAAAAAAGGTAAACCTATTGACAAAACTAAGAAAAAAAACTCTTCAAGTGCCACACAAGCGCATTTATTTGGACTAATATGTCATTTCTTATCAGGCACGCATAAAACACAAGATATTGTGTTACTAACCAGATTTAGTGGTTGTTAGTAGCAAACCGACAACAGCTTGGGGGAATAACAAGATATGGAGAACGCCGTGGGTGTCGCCGACCCTGTCCGTACAGCTTCTAGCCCTGCGGATATCGAAGAGATTCCC
>SMWH01000153.1 GCA_004357005.1 Gammaproteobacteria bacterium | reverse complement strand
GCTACGGAATGGGCGTGGCCACCGGCGATATCGACAACGATGGAGATGTGGATCTCTATATCACCAATTTCGGGTCCAACCAGTTATGGGTGAACAACGGTGACGGGACGTTTTCCGATCGGACGGTCGCGGCGGGTGTGGGTGATCCGCGCTGGAGCGTGAGTGCGTCGTTTTTTGATTACGACCGGGACGGCTGGCTGGATCTTTATGTGGGCAACTACCTGGACTTCAACTACTCCAACCAGCAGGTGTGCGGCAACGAAGAGCGACCGGATTACTGTTCCCCCCTTCACTGGAACGTGACCCGGGATCGTCTGTTTCGCAACACGGGCGGCATATTCGAAGATGTGACGGAAAAAACGGGAATCGGGAATTTCTTTGGCAACGCTCTTGGCGTGGTGGCAGCAGATTTCAATGGGGACGGATTCGAGGATTTGTACGTCGCCAACGACAGCATGCTCAACCTGCTGTGGATGAACGACGGCGAGGGCCACTTCCGCAACACAGCCTTGCTGGCCGGCGCCGCGGTGAATGCCGATGGTCATCCGGAGGCCGGCATGGGCATCGGTGTGGCCGATCATGACGGGGACGGAGATCTGGATCTGTTTATTACTCACCTGAGCCGGGAGACCAGCACGCTGTATGTCAATGACGGCCGCGCCCGGTTCAGCGATGGGACGGCAAACGCGGGGCTGGCCCAGACGACCTTCCCGTTTACGAGTTTCGGAACCGCATGGCTGGACTACGACAATGATGGGTGGCTGGATATTCTCACGGCCAATGGCGGCGTACTGGGCTCCCTGCATCCGCTGGCGCAGCGCAATCAGTTGTTTCACAACGACGGCGCCGGCGTTTACGAAGAAATCATTCCCGGGAACCAGAACCCTCTGGCACAACCGCGGGTGAGCCGGGGCGCGGCTTTCGGCGACCTGGACAACGACGGCGACACCGACGTGGTGATCAGCAACAACGCCGGCCCGGCGCGTGTATTGCGCAACGAAACGGGTCAAAACGCGCACTGGTTGGGTCTGCGCGTGCTCAGCAACGGACGGGATGCCCACGGCGCCGTCGTAGTGGCACAAACGGGGAATGGCTCTGTGCGACGCCGGGTCCAGACCGATGGAAGTTACGCGTCAGCCCGGGACCCCCGGGTCCGGTTCGGCCTCGGTTCGCGTGACACTCCCATATCGATACGCGTCTACTGGCCGGATGGCACGGTGGAAAATTGGCCAGAGTTGGCGATCGACCGTTATCACGAACTCGAACAACACCACGGCAACACTTTGAAGCAGTGAAGATGCGCCTTGTGTCCGCACTGTTGTTTCTCATGGTCGCGGCAACCACTCCTGCTGCCGGCACCGGGCCGCGCGCTGTCGATCTACCAGAGACCGATTTCTCCGAACTCAAACTGGACGCACAAGCCGCTCAGCGTTTCGATGAACTCCAGATCGAGATCCGGCGTAAACGGCGCATTGCCCCCGCCGGGGATCTTGCGGCACTGTACGGCGAACTGGGGATGCTCTATCACGGCTATCTGCTGTTCGATCCGGCGTTGCTGAGCTACGAGAACGCTGCCTATCTCGATCCATCGGATTTCAGATGGATCTATCTGGTGGGGGTAGTGCTCCAACACGGCAATGCCCTCGACGGAGCCGAAACCGCTTTCAGAAAAACGCTGGAACTCAATCCGGGTTATTCACCGGCCCTGCGGAGACTGGGTGATGTGACCCTGGCTGCCAATCGTCTCGATGAAGCCGAGTATTTTTATGATGCGGTCCTGAGACTCCTGCATCACAGCCCCTACGCCCTCGAAGGCCTGGGTGTTATCGAACTGCGGCGCAAATCCTACCGGCGCGCAATCCAGTTGCTGGAAACAGCCCTGGAACAGGCCCCCCGGGCCGACCGAATCCACTATTCACTCGCCATGGCTTATCGGGGTCTCGGCGATGCCGAGTCCGCCAGGGAACATCTGGCGCAACGGGGCCACAAAAAACCCGGCGCCCACGACCCGCTCATGATGGAAGTTTCAAACCAGGGCAGCAGCGCGTACACGCATGTGCAACGAGGCCTGTTGGCGGCGCGCGAAGGCGACTACGAAAAAGCCAGCGGGGAATTCGCCACTGCGGTTGCCCAGGATCCCGAGAACCAGGACGCGCACATGGCCTTGTACGATTCGCTTAACAGGTTGGGCCGCACTGACGAGGCACGGGCACAACTGGATACGATCCTGGAACTGTTCCCCGACAACGCGGTCGCCCACTACCAAAAAGCACAACAACTGGACCAGGCGGGCGACACCCAACGCGCGCTGGTTCACTACAGGGACGCTGTCGGCAGCGACCCCGGGTACGTGCGGGCCCGCTACTACCTCGCCAACAAACTGATGGAGAGCGGTGAATTTGCCGAAGCCGCCGGGCACTACGCGACCTTGCGCACGGCCCTTCCCGACGAAATCCGGATCCTGTATCAACTGGGTCTCGCCCGGCTTGCATCGGGCGATTGCGACCGTGCTCTGGACCCATTGGAAACCGCCTGGACGGCCAACCCCCGGCAATATCTGATTCTGGTCGCCCTGGTGCGGGCGGCCGCCACCTGCCCGGCTGCCACGGCGGCCCAACGTCAGCAGGCCCTGACCCTGGCCAGGGAGCTGCACGGCAACCAACACACGCCCGACACGACTGAGACACTGGCGATGGCCCTGGCGGCCAACGGAGGCTTCGAAGAGGCTATTGCCCTCCAGACCCAGCTGGTCAGCCCCCGCGGCGCGCCCCACCTGGCGGCCAATCTCCGTTATTTCCAGGACGGCCAGCCGGCTCCGTCCGCCTGGCCCCCGGATTCCCGGACCTATCGCTCACCCCCGCCCGTAGCCGGCGGCTGACAGCCAGCATCGGGCCCGATGGCGATGGGGCGGGGATGGGAGGGGGCCGTCGCGCCGTGACTTCGGACTGAAAGCTGGCCATTTCCGTCCCGGTGGCTAAACTGTGCAGCCCATGATTGCGTATGCGCGACTTCTGACGACCGGCCTGCTGGTCCTGTTCCTGGGCGCCACCACGCTTTGGGCACAGGAAAGCATCCTCGCGATCGTCCCACACCCGAATCCAGCCAACCAGACGCAACAGATGCGCCAAATACTCACCAACGCGCGCGCTTTGTTCAACCAGCAACGCGAAGAAGCCGGTGACGACAAGTCTGCACTGAGTGACGCTTACGGACGTCTCGGCATGGTGTATCAATCGCTTCAGTTCGAAGATTCCGCTGCAGCGGCTTACAGCAATGCCAAAACCCTCAAACCGGACGATCCGCGCTGGCACCATTTCCTGGCCTTCCTCTATCAGGAGAAAGGCGACCCGGACCGCGCCATCAGCGAATACCTGCGCGTGTTGCAACTGGCACCGGATTACCTGGCTGCCCGCACCCGGCTCGGCCTGCTGTTTTACACCCTGGATCGAAAAGTCGAGGCGGAGGAGGAATTCGTGGTCGTCCTCGCGCAACGCCCGAATGATGCGGCGGTTATTACAGGCCTCGGGCGCATCGCCATGGACGAAGGCCGTTACCAGGAAGCCATCGAGCGTTTCGAGCGGGCGTTTGAACTGGACTACCAAGCCAACCAATTGCATTACCTCCTGGGTCTGGCTTATCGCCAGATCGGAGACATGGCTCAGGCCCGCCTGCACATGGATGAAGCGGGGGATCGCATCGCCCGGATCGAAGATCCGTGGCTGATCACCATGCAGACGCACTCCCAGGGGGCCGACTTCTACCTGGGCCAGGGGCTGATGGCGGCACAAGGCCGGATGATGAAAGATGCCTTCAACATGTTTCAGCTGGCAGCGCTGGTGGACCCCAACGATCCGCGGGCTTACGTCAGCATGGCGCGCGCCAGCCTGGCCATGGGCAACCTGGAAGCTGCCGAGGATTTCCTGGGCCGGGCGCTGGCGATCGCCCCCGACGATCCCAATGCCCTGTTCAACGTGGGTCTGATGACCGACCAGGGTGGCGATACTGACACGGCCATCGAATACTACCAGCGCGCCATTGAAGCCCAAGCCGGTTTTGCCGACCCGATGATCTATCTGGGTAACGCCCTCATGCGCAAGGGGAAGTACGCTGAAGCTGCAAGTTTCTACGCGCAGGCTTCACAACTGCACAAGCAAGACGCCGCCGTCCTGCACCTGGAGGCGCTCGCGCATCTGGCGTCGGGACAATGCGCGCGGGCCATGGCCGCGCTGGACGAAGCCCTGGCCATCAACCCCGCGGGCGGACAGACGTTGCAGACCCGGGCACGCACCTATGCCACCTGCCCCGCCGCCACGGACGAACAAAAGCGCATTGCCCTTGACGATGCGGGTGACTTGTACACCCAGTTGCCAAATCTTGAGCACGCCGAGACCCTGGCCATGGCCAAGGCGGCGCTGAGCCAGTACCAGGAGGCCTCGGACTACCAGGCTCAGGCCATGTTCGAAGCGATCAAGGCCGGCGGTGCGAACAAGTTCCCGGGCCTTACGGAAAACATGGAACGCTACCGGGACCAGCAGCCACCGGTGGAAGCCTGGCCGGTGACGCACCCGATTTTCTATCCGCCGCCCCCGAAACTGACGGCGCCGTCGGAAGTGGACAGCCCGTCCCCGCAATCGCCCTGAACGGGCTGACGCTTTTGACTGTCCCACGAGGCTGCGCATGCATGTGATTCGGAGGGCCATACAGAGGCTCGTTCCGGGGCTCGCCGTCACGCTACTGCTGGCGGGCAGCTTGTGGGCCCAGGACGACAACGCCATCACGCGATTCGGCGTGGAACTCGAGGCAATCCCCTTCCCGGATCTCGAGGTCTTCCAGGAAGCCGTGAGCGATTCCCTGCAATCGGCGCGGGTCGTTTTCAAAACCAAACAGGCCGGCGCGCAAACTCCCCGGGAGCTGGCCGATGCCTATGGGCGGCTGGGCATGCACTACCAGGCCCATGAGATGCAGGACCCGGCGGGCGCCGCCTATCGAAATGCCGTGGCGCTGATCCAGGACGACGCGCGCTGGTTTTATTACCTCGGCCTGCACGACTACGAATCCGGACAACACGACGCGGCCATCGAACATTACCGGCGCGTGATGGCGCTGGAACCGACTTACCCGGCCGTGCGCATGCGCCTGGGGCTTGCCTTTCTGGACAGCAACCGGCCCGGGGAAGCCGAAACCGTGTTCCGGCAGCTGCTGGACAAGGACCCGGATCATGCCGCGGCGCTCACCGGACTGGGCCGCGTGGCCTTCCGCGCGGAAGACTACGCAAATTCGATCGATTACTTCGAGCGTGCCCTGGTAGCGCAACCCCAGGCCAGTGAACTGCACTACCGCCTGGGCATGGCCTACCGGCAGACAGGCGACCTGGAAAGGGCCCGGGAACACCTGGAGCAGCGCGGCAACATCAAACCGCAGTACCCGGACCCGCTGATCCACGCCATGCAGGGCCGTTCCCAGAGTTCCCAGTTCTACCTCCAGCAGGGCGTGGCGGCGGGCAAGGAGGGTAACTTCGAAGGCGCGGTCAACGCGTTGAGCATGGCGATCGCCGTCAACCCCAAAGACGACGCGGCGCACGTGGCCCTGGGGTTGGCGCTGGAACAGCTGGGCCAACACGATGCAGCGGGAATGAAATACGAAGAAGCCCTGAGGATCAACCCGGAAAACGCCGAGGCTGCGTTCAATCTGGCCCTGCTACTGGATCAGCGGGATCTGACGGAACCGGCGATTCCCTTCTACGAGCAGGCCGTCACCAACAACGCGGACTACACCGAAGCCTGGTACCTGCTGGGTCACGCCAATATGCGCCTGGGTCGCTACGCCCGGGCCGCCACCGATTTCACGCGCGTTGCGCAGCTCCAATTAGACAATGTTCATGTCTGGCACCTGCAGGCGCTGGCCTTCCTCGCCGCCGGGCAGTGTGAAGACGCCCTGACGGCCCTGGCGACGGCCCTGGCCATCAATCCCAACCGCGGCGACGTGATCCAGACCCAGGCCCGCACCTTTGCGACCTGTCCGTCGGCGACTGCCGAACAGCAACAGATCGCCCTGGCGGACGCCCGGGCGCTGTACGATCTAAGGCCGGACCTGGAGCACGCGGAAACCCTGGCCATGGCGGAGGCGGCCCTGGGCAACTACCAGGACGCCGCGGACTACCAGGCCCAGGCCATGTTCGAGTCCTTCAAGCTGGGCGGGCCGGACAAATTTCCGGGACTGCAGACCAACATGGAACGCTACCGGGACCAGCAACCCGCGGAGGAAGCCTGGCCTGCCAGCCACCCCGTGTTTGCCCCGGACGCTTTCGCCTATCCCACTGAATCCGACGATCCGTCCTAGGCCATGGCTGGACTGTGGCTTGCACCGCGGCCTGGACCGCTCTGCACAAATCCCGCGGTTCGGACCCCAGGTAGACCATTCATGGCCGTTTTTGGACGGTTCATTCCCTGGGCGGACGGGTTGTGTGGCACGGATTCGGAGAACAAGCCCGGGAGAGACTCCCGTAAAAGGGCTCTGACCCCTTCCCACCTTCCCATCCTGCTAGAATTTCGCAGCCTTGTACCAAACGCAATCGAGATCGGAGATCCATGCGCCTGCCTCACCTATCGTTGCTCATCACGCTCGCTGCGGTGGGCTACAGCGCTTCCGGAAAAGACAGCAGCGCCAATCTGACGTGTGAGGATGCGCCTCCCCCCGGAGACGCCATAATCCAGAGAGCCGAGGTTCTTGCCACTGCCGGGTACCTGGCTCCGACATGGGTGGCCGCCCCCGGGGTCGGCGGCGATGGACTCGGCCGCGGGGTGACGATCGCCGACCTCGACGGCGACGGCTTCCTCGATCTGCTTTCGGCCACCAGCAGTCCCCAGACGCGCACGAACTCCACCGTGACTGCACATCGGGGACTCGGATGTGGCGTGTTCGAGGAGGCGACCGAGCGCTTCGCGGTGGCCTCTGAGGTCGAGACCTGGATGATGCTGCCGATCGATCTCGACCTCGACGGGGACCTCGACCTCTACACCACCCGCGACGGCTGGTTCGGAACCGGAGCCAACACGATGCTCGTCAACGACGGCGGGGGCCGATACACGCTCAGCCCCGAGGCATTGTCCGACGCGGGCGGTCTCGGGGCGTCGATGGGCGCGGCGGCGGCGGATTTCGACGGCGACGGGGATCTGGATCTCGTGGTCGGCAACGGCTCGCCCAGCAAGAGCGGCGGCAACGTCGAGGTGCTGTGGAATACCAACGGAAGCCTGCGCATCGCCCGCGACATCGGCAGTGGCACCGACGATGGCTTCGGCGTCACCGCCGCGGACTTCGACGGGGACCACCGTCCCGACATACTCGTCGTCGGCGGTAACGGTGTTTACTTCTACCGCAACACCGGTGCGCCCCCGTGGTTCGATCTCGATGGGCAATCGGTACATTTGCCAACCGAGGCCGAATACGCGCTGACGTCTGCCGTGATGGATTATGACCAGGACGGCGACCTGGACGTCGCCGTGTGCGCATGGGGCGACCCGAGCTCCACGCTGCCCACGTCCTACATGCACCTGTACCGCAACGACGGAGACTTCTCCTTTACTTTGGTGACAGACGAGACCCAGGTCTCTTCGGTGAAGGGTTGCATGGGGATTGGAACCGCTGACATCGACTACAACGGCTATCCCGATCTCTACATCGGTACCGGTGGACCGAAGGTGGCAATGGACGCGGACAACGCCCTGCTCATGAACGTGGCTGGGTCATTTCGAAACGTCACCGAGCAGGCTGGACTCGCGTTTCCCGGCCGCACGCACGGCATCGCCTTCGCCGATTTCGACGGCGATGGCCGGCTCGACATCGTCATTAACAGCGGCGGCGTGAATCCGGCCGACCAGAGGGAGCCGATCCGGGTACTCCTGCACCGGGGTCCGGTCATGGCCCGGGTCCATGTGACCGTCCGCGGGCCCCGGAAGAATCCGGGAGCAGTCGGAGTCCGCATCTCGGTGCACACCGACATCGGCGTCCGTTACCGCTGGATTCTCCGCGGCGAGGGATTCGGTTCCGCGATCGTTGTTGATGAGTGGCCAGTCGGTTTAGGTCGCGCGACCCGGATCGACGACGTCGTGGTCGAGTTTCCGGATGGCACCACGCGCCGCAGCGGTGCGGTCGCGCTTGAAGGGGGGAAAGCCCGCGTCGCGCTGGCCTACTGAGACGGCTTGAGCCTTTCCAGCCAGGGTTCCAGGACTTCTCTATAAGATCGCCAACGCCCCGCGGATGAGCGGTACACGGGTTTGCGCACTTGCCGGTAACTGGCAGTCTCCACCGCGCGCGAGCTTTCATGGAAACGCAGACAGGCCGGATCCCATTCCAGACCGCAGTGTTCCACCAACCGCCTTCCCTCCTGTTCCGGTTGTGCGACCAACGACTCGTAGCTCAGATCAAGAATCTTCCCCGGGAGAACATCACGCCAATGATCCATGACGCGACGGTAGTCCTCGATGCGCGTCGTGATGTGCTCCAGATCACAACTCCACATTAACTCGGGCAGGCGGTTCAGCCAGCACGAAATCGCCGTATCCCGTGAGTCACGTTCACAATGCACGATGGGCGCGTTCACAAACAGCGTTCGGATCCAGCCCAGGTGCAGATAGTTGTCCGGGAATTTGTCGGTGACCCTGGAGGCTCCCGCAGCCAACTCTTCGAAACTATCGAGACAGAATGTCGCTGAGCCGGAGATTTCTTTTCTGCCCACATGCTCCAGACAGGCCATGAAATCATCATTGCGTTGCATGAGCAGGGGCAAGCGGTCCAGCGACAGGTTCACCACCACCAGTTCACCACCGCCAAATACTTCAGGATGGCTGGCCAGGATCTGTTCCACGAGACTGGTACCGGAACGTGGCATGCCCACAATAAACACCGGAAGACGACTGTCACTGCCCCATCCGTGTGTACGGGCAAACCAGTCCCGGTCAAAAGTCTCGATCAGGCGCGTGACAAGCTGGTGATGATCCCCGGGTTGATAGCTCGTGTTGTTGGCGTCATGGCAATCCAGCATCAAGGCATTGGCCGCACGGGCATGGGGCACGGCAAGCTCCGGCTGGTGGTTGACGACGCCGGCCAGGGCGTAGTGCGCCGCGGCTCGTTGCGCCGCGGGAAGCTCGCTGGCCACGCCGTCACTTCGGGCCACCTGTTCCAGCTTGTCCCGTTCGCCGTCGCGCAAGGAATCCGGCGCCTTGAAGGCCAGGTTGTACAGGGCGCGCGCATTGTCAGGCTGCGAGTCGAGCAGGCGTCGGTAAGCCTCCACCGCCGCGTCGATGTCCCCGGCACGGGCCAGGTAATCCAGCACCGTCAAGCGGGTATCAACGTCCGGGTTCAGTTTCAGCGCCCGTTGGTAGCAGGCCCGGGCTTCCCCCGTGTTCCCGCGGCGGGCCAGCACATGCCCCAGCTCCGCATGCAGCCCGGGGTTGTTCGGCG
>SMWH01000152.1 GCA_004357005.1 Gammaproteobacteria bacterium | reverse complement strand
CGAACGCGGCACGTCCAGACCGATCTCGCGCATGGCAACCCGGAACCGGTCCCGGTCCTCGGCCATGTCGATGGCTTCACGTTGCGCCCCGATCATCTCAACGCCGTATTTCTCCAGCACGCCTTCCCGGGCCAGATCAAGGGCACAGTTCAGACCGGTCTGCCCACCCATGGTCGGCAACAGGGCATCGGGCCTTTCCTTTTCGATGATGCGCTCGACGGTCTTCCAGTCCACGGGCTCTATATAGACGGCGTCCGCCGTCTCGGGGTCGGTCATGATCGTGGCGGGATTGGAATTCACCAGGATGACCCGGTAGCCCTCCTCCTTGAGCGCCTTGCAGGCCTGCGCACCGGAATAGTCGAACTCACAGGCCTGACCGATCACGATGGGCCCCGCGCCGATGATCAGAATCGATTTCAGGTCATCGCGCCTGGGCACCGGCAGTCTCCGTCTGTGATCTGTGTTCACCCATCAGGCGAATGAATTCCCCGAAATGCCCTACCACATCATGTGGGCCGGGACTGGCTTCCGGATGCCCCTGAAAACTGTAGGCGGGGAATTTCTTGTGACGCACCCCCTGCAAAGACCCGTCGAACAGTGAGCGGTGCGTCGTCTCCAGAACCTGCGGCAGGGATTCTTCGTCCACCGCGAAACCATGGTTCTGGCTGGAAATCATCACTCTGCCGGTTGCCAGATCGTACACCGGGTGATTGGCGCCGTGATGACCGAACTTCATCTTGACGGTCTTTGCGCCGGTGGCCAGTGCCAGCAACTGATGCCCCAGACAGATGCCGAACAGCGGCATGCGGGTTTTGAGTATTTGTCCGATGGCCTTGATGGCGTACACGCAAGGCTCCGGGTCACCCGGACCATTGGAGAGAAACACGCCGTCCGGTTTGAGCTTCAATACCTTGTCCGCGGGTGTCTGCGCCGGCACGACGGTTACGCGGCATCCGCGGTCCACCAGAATCCGCAAGATGTTGCGCTTGATCCCGAAGTCATAGGCGACGACATGGAATTCTGCATCACCCGCCGCGCGGTAGGCATTGGCCGCCATGTCCCAACCACCCTCATTCCATTCATAGGGTTTGGTCACGGAGACCTGTTTGGCCAGGTCCATGCCGGCAAGGCCGGGAAAAGCTTTCGCCGCGGCCAGGGCGACCGCCGCATCCGGGTTTTTTGCCGTGAGAATGCAACCGCTTTGCGCTCCCTTGTCCCGCAAGATTCTCGTCAGCCGGCGGGTGTCGATATCAGCGATGCCGACGACGTTCTGTGCCGCAAGGAAGTCGCCCAGGGTCTGTTCCGACCGGTAGTTGCTGGTCACCATGGAGAGATCACGGATGACCAGTCCGGCGGCGTGAACCCGCTCGGATTCAAAATCAGCCGCGTTCGTGCCCACATTGCCGATGTGGGGATAGGTGAAGGTGATGATCTGGCTGGCGTAGGAGGGGTCGGTCAGGATCTCCTGATACCCCGTCATCGCCGTATTGAATACAACCTCTCCAACGGTTTTCCCTTCCGCTCCAATAGCGCGGCCGTGGAAAAGGCTCCCGTCCTCAAGGGCAAGGACGGCGCGATGACTCACAGATTTACCATATTCAGATACTCAAAACGGGACCGCCCCGAGGGCGCGTCCCGCTGATTCGTTCAGCCCCCCGGGCTGAGGCGGTATGTTACCGGAGCCACCGGGATTCCGGAAGCCCGCCGGCCGGATTTCAGCGCTGCCATCCGCCAGCCCGGGCCCGCCGGCCCCGGTAACGGCCTCCCGTCCCGGCTTCCGGGTATCGCCCTGGCAATAAACGCGCAGGGTGAGTTCAGGTCGTGAACCAGCCGGTCAGGCTGTACCGGGGTACCTGGGCAAATGGCGCGACGTAGGAGACACAGTGCATGAGCGGGACCTTGAACATGACCATGGAATTGAATCGCGGCACATAGGATTCCACGATATCTCCGTTCTCGTCGGTGATCTGCAACACACCACCCCAGCCGGGGCTCCATTCCCGGGTCAGACCGAGCACGAAGGCTACGAGACGCTTCGGGTCCTCGGCATCATCATGGCGGTTGAGGAACTGGCCTCCCACGTAGCGGGTCGCCTGGATATTGATGCCCTTGATGTCTTCGATCCCGCTGACCTGCTGGGCGAACCCCAGGAAATGCTCACTGGCCATGAACTCGATCAAGCGAAACACAAACAGACTGTCGTCCTTGAAGTCCTGATAGGCATCGGCCAGTTTGTAATAACTGTACAGATACTGAAAGTCGGTACTCGCCTGCTGGAGGATTGCCCCAAGCAACTGCTGTTGCTGATCCGGGCCGAGCGCTGCGAATTCCGTTTCTGTCATGGAAACCGCTTCACCGCCGCGCCGGAACGCGACCTGCCAGGGAATCCCGGTTTGCAATAGATTAGCCGCCTGACTGGCGAAATCGGACACCAGGATTTCCGGTACGCGCACCCGCCCCGATGCCGCAAAATCACCCCGTAGTGCATCGATGGCAAGCGTTTTGTTGAGCATGTCTATGGGTTGCGTCATGACTTCCAATACCCGAAATCCCGGCGGATCCAAAGGTCAGTTCATCTTTCGGCTTTTGCCACTAAAGATTGAGGACATCGGACATGCCATAGAGCCCCGGGAGCTTGCCCTGGATCCAGCGCGCGGCACGCAGGGCCCCGATGGCGTAGATACGCCGGTCGAAGGCTTCATGGGTGATGGAGATGTTCTCGCCCTCCATGGCGAAGTTGGCGGTGTGAACGCCGACGGTTTCGCCTTCCCGCAGGCTGACGAATCCAATGGTGCCTTTTTCGTGAGTTCCCGGCGCCGCTTCGAATACAGCGACTTCATCCAGCTTCTGGCCGCGAGCGGAGGCGATCAGTTCGCCCATCTTGAGCGCCGTGCCTGACGGCGCGTCCACCTTGTCGACGTGATGTTTTTCCTGGATATCAACTTCGGTCTCCAGTCCCAGCACCCGGATGGTTTCGTTCAGGAGTTTGAATACCAGATTAACGCCGATGCTCATGTTGGGTGCGGCGACGATGGGAATGGTGGAGGCAGCGCCTGCGATGCGTTCGCGCTGCGCGTCGGAGAATCCCGTAGTGCCCGTGACCAGTGGCCAGCCACGCTTCTCACAGATATCCACGGCACGCATGGCGCCATCCGGGAGTGTGAAATCAATAACGGCGTTGACTTCGCCTTCCACGGCAGCCAGGTCGGGCAAACACCCTTTTGCGCCCGAGGAGTCCACGCAGGCGAGCACGTGCACGTCCTTAGCATCCGCTACAGATTCCAGAAGGACCTGGCCCATGCGGCCTGCGGCGCCGTGCACGACGATGTTCATTGGATTTGGCCCCCCAGGTCGCTTTGGGCCACAAGAATACAGGGAATCGCGGCTGGCGTTTTCGATGGTTTCTCAATGGTGTCAGACACCATTGATCGCAGCGGCCGTTGTTTTTGATGCGGGCCGCTGGCCGAAAGAATCGCGGCGTTGCAGGAGCGCCATTCGTGGCGCGACTGGAAAGGAATCGCGGCTTTCGTAGGAGCGGCTTTCCAGCCGCGAATCCTACGCTCCTGCGAAGCCGTTCCTGCGGGGGCCTAGTGGGAGACTTTTTGGAGGAAGCCGGAGAACTTGTCCCGCCATTTGCCCGCAAGGGGCTGGTGTTTGCCCACCTTCTTGCCGGACAAACCCGCTTCAAACGCCCTGAGCGCGTCTTTCTGCTTCTTGTCCAGGTTCACAGGCGTCTCGACCACCACCCGAATCAACACGTCGCCACGGCGGGATCGCCGGACCGGCTGCACGCCTTTGCCCCGCAACCGGAACAAGCGCCCCGTCTGGGTGCCCGCCGGGATCTTGAGTTCCTCGGGGCCGTCCAGCGTGGGGACTTCTATCTTTTCGCCCAGGGTAGCCGCGGAGAAACTGATGGGGATCTCGCAATACAGATGCTCGCCGTCGCGCTGGAAAACTTCATGTGGACGGACCTCGATTTCCACGTACAGATCCCCGGATCGCGCGCCAGGCTGACCTGCATCGCCTTCGCCCGTCAAACGAATGCGGTCGCCGGTGTCCACCCCCGCGGGAATCTTCACCGAGAGGGTTTGCTCACTCCTGATCCGCCCCTGCCCGCGACAGTCGTCGCAGGGATTCGTGATCATGCGTCCGGAACCCCTGCACTCCGGACAGGTTTGTTGTACCGAGAAGAAACCCTGCTGAATTCGGACCTGACCGACGCCACGGCAAGTGGAGCATTCACCCACGCCACCGTGTTGTGCTCCCAGCCCGTCGCAGGTCTCGCACAAGTGGTACTTGGGGACCTCAATCTGAACCTCCAGGCCCCGAACGGCCTCTTCCAGATCCAGCTGCAGGCCGTAACGAAGATCAGACCCGCGACGTGGCCGTGATCGACGGTCCCCGCCGAAAAACTCACCGAAAATATCGTTAAAGATGTCGGCGACGTTGCCGAAACCCGCGCCGACCCCCGGGTCCACCCCGGCGTGACCGAACTGGTCATACATGGCACGCCGGTCGGGATCACCCAGGATCTCGTAAGCTTCCTTGGCTTCCTTGAACTTATCCTGCGCTGTGTCATCGTCCGGATTGCGATCCGGATGGTGTTTCATGGCCAGCCGGCGGAACGCGCGCTTCAGATCATGCTCTGAAGCATCCCGGCGCACGCCGAGAACCTCGTAGTAGTCACGTTTAGCCATTTTCGATGCTCAAATGCACAATTCGCATGTAAAAAAGGGGTGCCGTTGCCGACACCCCTTCATTGACACCCCAGTCGTTACTTGTCCTCGTCCTTGACTTCCTCGAATTCCGCATCAACCACGTCATCCGTGCTCTCGGCGGTTTCCGACTGAGCGCCTGCTTGTTCACCCGCTTCGGCCTGCGCCTGGGCGGCGGCTTGCTGGGCCAACTGGCCGGCGATTTCTTCGAGGGCCTTGTTCTTGCTCTCGATGGCTTCCTTGTCGTTATCGTCCTTGATCTCTTCCAGGTCCGCGATGGCCTTTTCGACGGACTCCTTTTGTGAGGCATCCACCTTGTCACCAAGCTCTTCCATACTCTTCTTCACCGCGTGCACCAGGTTGTCGGCGTGATTGCGCACAACGACCACTTCCTGGAACTTGCGGTCTTCCTCGGCATGGGTCTCGGCATCCTGCACCATCTGTTTGATCTCATCCTCACTCAGACCGCTGGAGGCCTTGATGACAATCTTTTGTTCCTTGCCGGTCGCCTTGTCCTTGGCGGACACATGCATGATGCCATTGGCATCAATGTCGAAACTGACTTCGATCTGCGGCATGCCACGTGCGGCCGCCGGAATACCCGCCAGATCAAAACGGGCCAGAGTCTTGTTGTGAATTGCCTGCTGGCGCTCACCCTGGAGCACGTGCACGGTCACCGCAGCCTGGTTGTCATCCGCCGTGGAGAAGATCTGCGACGCCTTGGTCGGGATCGTCGTATTCTTCTCGATGATCTTGGTCATCACGCCACCGAGGGTCTCGATACCGAGAGACAGCGGCGTCACGTCCAGCAACAGCACGTCCTTCACGTCACCGGCGAGTACGCCACCCTGGATCGCGGCACCGACACCAACGGCCTCGTCCGGGTTCACGTCCTTGCGCGGTTCCTGACCGAAAAACTCCTTCACGGTTTCCTGCACCTTGGGCATGCGCGTCTGACCACCCACGAGGATCACGTCATCAATCTCGCTGGCCTTGAGGCCGGCATCCTTGAGCGCGATCTCGCTAGGCTTGATGGTCTTTTGAATCAGGTCTTCCACCAGTGACTCGAGCTTGGCCCGGGTCAGCTTGATGTGCAGATGCTTCGGACCGGTCTGATCCGCCGTGATGTACGGCAGATTGATCTCGGTCTGCGTCGTCGAAGACAGTTCGATCTTGGCTTTCTCGGCGGCTTCGCGCAATCGCTGCAAGGCAAGCGGATCGTTGCGCAGATCAAAGCCCTGGTCCTTCTTGAACTCATCGACCAGATAATCGATCACGCGCTTGTCAAAGTCCTCACCACCCAGGAAGGTGTCGCCGTTGGTCGCCAGCACTTCGAACTGGTGCTCACCATCCACATCGGCGATCTCGATGATGGAAATATCGAAAGTACCACCACCCAGGTCGTACACGGCGATCTTGGCGTCACCGCGCTTTTTCTCCATGCCATACGCCAACGCAGCCGCGGTAGGCTCATTGATAATGCGCTTCACTTCGAGACCGGCGATCTTGCCGGCGTCCTTGGTGGCCTGGCGCTGTGAAGCATTGAAGTAGGCCGGAACCGTG
>SMWH01000009.1 GCA_004357005.1 Gammaproteobacteria bacterium | reverse complement strand
CCCGCACCAGCGCCCGGCGGGTGGCCGTGTCCCGTGGCGCAACGCCGCGCGCCATCTCCGGCCAGCCGGAGGTGTGCTGTCGCACCAGCGCGGCCAGCGCGGCCACGTGGCCGGGTACCGCGTTCAGCGCCGGGATGTAGTTAAAGCGCTCACCACCGGCTGCCAGAAAACGCTCCCGGTTTTCCGTGTCGACTTCTTCCAGGGTTTCCAGGCAATCCACCGCAAAACCGGGAGTCACCACATCGATGCGCCGGATGTCGTGATCGGGCAGACCCGTGAGCGTGTGATCCAGATAGGGACGCAGCCATTCCTCACGCCCGAAGCGGGACTGGAACGCCACTTGCCATTGGCCGCCGGTGAGACCGAGCTGCTTCGCTACCAGCCGTGCGGACTTGTGGCATTGGCAGAAATAGGGGTCACCCGCGTCGAGGTACCGGCGTGGTATCCCGTGAAAGGAAAACACCAGGAACTGGGAATCCGATCTGCGGTATTCGCTGATGTGCGCAGCCTGCGCTGCGATCCACGGATCGAAATCATGGTAGCTGTTGATGACACGCAGCTCCGGGACCCAGCGGCGCTTGCGCAGCGCGTCGCTGACCGCGTCAAAAACGGACGCGGTAGTGGTAGCCGAGTATTGGGGATAGAGAGGCAGCACAAGCAGGCGCTGCACGTTGCGTTCATGCAGTCTGTCCAGTGCGTCGGAGACGGACGGTGAGCCATAACGCATGGCCAGTTCCACCACCGCCCGGTCACCGCTGGGATCCAGCGACTGTTGCATCGCGCTTGCCAGCTTTTTTGAGTGCACCAGCAGGGGTGAGCCTTCAGGTGTCCAGATCTTTTGGTAGGATTTTGCGGAACGACGCGGACGGATCCTCAGAATCACCCCATGGAGCATCGGCCACCACAGCCAGCGCGGCATCTCGACGACCCGCGGGTCCCACAGGAACTCTGCCAGATAGCGGCGCAGGGCCGACGGGGTGGGCGCATCGGGCGTGCCCACGTTAACGAGCAAAATCCCCGCGCGCGCCGGTTCG
Source organism: Gammaproteobacteria bacterium (assembly GCA_004357005.1). GTDB lineage: Bacteria > Pseudomonadota > Gammaproteobacteria > SMWH01 > SMWH01 > SMWH01. The sequence goes on along the minus strand of SMWH01000009.1, from coordinate 6,026 downwards.
TCGTGTGGCGGTGTGTTGTGACCCAGGTAACGCATGAACCCATCCGGGAGCCAAGATTACCCCAGAAATTACCCCGGAATCGGGTCCCCCCACAGCCAAGCGCGAGCCCCGAAACCGTGACAGTCACGGTTTATAGGGGCAGGGTCCGGAAGAGGGCCGAAAGTGGGCAAACGCCGGTCAACTGGAGCCTGGCCCCGCTCGGTGGTAGCATTGGAAGTCCGGTAGGGGCATGGATGCTCGGCTGTGCATAGTCCGCCGGATGACGATTTAAGGCAAGAAAAACAACTAGTTAGAGTGACGATGATGCGCTGGCGCATGTCTGCAGCCATTTTTCTTCTACTGGCGGCTATGGCCGTGTTTTCGGTTGCCTGGGCGGTTCCCATCGCCTATACCATCAATTCTGACACCAACGAGGCCCAGCGCCAGTTATTCACCGTCGATCTGCAAACCGGCGAGGCCGTTGCCGTCGGCCCGGTGGGGTTTGTGGACGTGGAGGGGTTGAGTTTCAACCGCGACGGCGTCCTGTATGGTGTCGATGACGCGACCGACCGCCTGATTATCATCGATCTGGACACCGGGGCCGGTGTCTTCGTGGGTAATCTGGGTCTGCCTGATACCACCGTCAGTTCGGCGACAGATTTCGGCCTGGCTTTTGACTGCGAGGGGGCTTTGTGGCTGTCCTCGGACCAGACCCAGAGCCTGTACTCGGTGGATCCGGAGTCCGGGGCCGCAAGCCTGGTTGCCGGCAGCGGCAGTCTTGGCATCCCGATCACCGGTCTTAGTGTGGTCGGTGACATTCTGTACGGCCTGGGCGCGGCGGGCAGCGAAAGCCTCTACACGATCGATACGGCCACGGGCGTGGCGACGGCGGTGGGCGGGCGACTCAGCAGTTCGTTGACCTACAGCGACGGTGGCCTGGCTTTCGACCCAACCGGCGTGTTGTGGGGAATCTCCGACAACACCAATCCGGTCTTTCCGCCCAGCGATATCTTCCAGATCAACTGGGCGACTGGCGCCGCCACGGTCCTGGCGACCACGGTGCCTGGAGCTGAAAGCCTCGCCATCGGCCCTCCGGTCGGTTGTGCAGGGGAAGGCCTGGGTGCTTTGCCCGGTCAGCCTGTTCCGGCCCTGTCATTTTGGGGGCTGTTTGCCCTGCTGCTGGTGATACTGGTTGCCGCCGCGGCGGTGCTGCGACCGCGGCCCCTTTTCTGACACCGCGCCCCGGGGTGGCCCCTGGCCGGTAAACGCCGGAAATTGCCGTTTATGGCCGTCATTCCGCGTTATCATCTCAGCGGATGAAGCGTTTAACTCTTATTGCAGCCGACAATCGCCGCGCCGCGCGGCACCGGTAAGGAGCAGGCACCATGGGTCTGGGTGGAATAAGCGTGTGGCAGTTGCTGATCGTTCTGCTCATCGTTTTGCTGTTGTTCGGTACCAAGCGTTTGCGAAACATCGGTTCCGATCTGGGCGGCGCCATTCGCGGGTTTCGCAAAGGGATGAACGAAGCGGAAGAGAACGATGAGGAAGCGGAGGAAGCTTCGCCGATTCTGGAACAATCGGTCAAAAAGGACGAGGAAAAGGTCTGATATCAGGCCCGCTTCCTCATGTTCGACATCGGTTTCTGGGAACTGGCGCTGATCTTCGTGGTCGCCCTGCTGGTGCTGGGGCCTGACCGCCTGCCCGCCGTGGCCCGAACCGGTGGGCGCTGGGCCAGCAAGGCCCGCCGTACCCTGGCCGCGTTCAAGGCCGATGTGGAGCGCGAGTTCGCGGCGGACGAGTTGAGCGACGAATTGCGCCGCGAAGCAGGCGTCGTGGACGACCTGAAGAAATTCAAGGAAGAACTGAATGAATCGGTCGGCGGCAAGAAAAACCGCTGAACCCAGCTGTCTTGAACACCCGCCCGTCAGATAGTCAGGACGTAGAGCAACCTTTCCTGTCTCACCTCGTGGAGTTGCGAGGCCGCCTGTTGAAATCGCTGGTGGCTGTCCTTCTGGTTCTCGCGGCCCTGTTGCCCTTCGCCAACGATATCTACGAGCTGCTGGCGCGGCCGGTGCTGGACCGCCTGCCGGAAGGCCAGACCATGATCGCCATCGACGTGGCGTCGCCGTTTCTTACGCCGTTCAAGCTGACCGCCTGGGCGGCGATGTTCCTGTCCATGCCGGTGTTGTTCTATCAGATGTGGGCCTTCATTGCCCCCGGCCTGTATCGCAAGGAACGCCGCTTTGGCTGGCCCTTGCTGGTGTCCAGCGTCATCCTGTTCTACGCAGGCGTGGCTTTCGCCTATTTCGTGGTGTTTCCCCTCGCTTTCTCGTTTTTCTTCGGCGTCGCGCCGGCGGGTGTGGCGGTGATGCCGGACATCAACAAATACCTGGATTTCATGCTGACGCTGTTTTTCGCTTTCGGGCTGGCTTTCGAGGTACCCATCGCGACCATCCTGGCCGTGGCGGCGGGGCTGACCACGCCGGAACAGCTGGCGAAAAAGCGCGCCTATGTGGTCGTGGTGGCGTTTGTTGCCGGTATGCTGTTGACGCCACCGGATGTGATTTCCCAGACTCTGCTGGCGATCCCCATCTGGGTGCTGTTCGAGGTCGGAATCCAGATGTCGCGGTTAATAGTGCCGGCGCGCGCCGAACCGGCATCGGACCAGGAAGCTCAGTAACTCAGTCCGCCGACTGTTTGCCGCCGCTGTAGACCTCGGTATAGGCGCAATACATGGCCGCGATCAGGACCGGCGCGATCAGAAACATCCCCAGACCGGAGGTCAACACCGCGGCCAGCACACTCGCCACCATCAGGATCACCAGGAACAGGATCATGGGAACCACATTGGCCAGGCAGGCGCTGAGACTGCTTTTGATGGCCTCGATCCAGTTGACGCCGTCGAGCATCACCCGGGGGATGGCGAAGAACAAGGCCGCGTAGAGCAGGATGCCGATGGGTATCAGGAGCAACAGCCCGAACAGGACGCTGGCAACGCTGAATGCGCCGCTGATCCCGGCGGTCTTGGATGCCAGCAGCGCGCCCATGAGCATCGAGAAGATGGCGGCCCCGAAAAACACCACCATGATCAGGAGCATCGCCATGGGCAGCAGTCCCAGCAGGATCATGGGCCCGGTCCTGTCCGAATCCCGGAAAGCCTGAAACAGGTGAGGAAACTCGAAGCTGGCGCCCCGGGCCAACTGCTGGGCCCCGTACATCATGCCGCCCAACAGGGCCGGGTTGATCAGGGCTGCGGCGGGCGGGCCAATGACCGGGAACCAGCTCAGTACCGCCAGCACGATCATCATGACCAGCGCCGTCACCAGCCACATTCCCGGATTCTTCATGAACAGGCTCCAGCCCTGGACGTACCAGTCCCAGCCGGAACTGACATCGACTTGCCGATAACTCATGTGGAACCTCCCCCTGGACTGACTCTGCGACCGTGATCCCCCGTCAAGCATCAGGAGTTTAGCATCCGCGGTTCCCTGGACCCCACGGCGACCGGTGACTTTGGTCACTTGAGTCCGGTTGCCCGGAGCGTACAATAGCCGGTCGCTGGATACTGTAACCCGTTGACTCTTCAGGAATTGACGGAAATTGTCAGGGGAGGACTATTTGATGAGACGCATTAGCATTCTGGTTCTCGGCGCCGTGGCCTTGTGCTTTGGCATGCTGGCCAGCGCGACCGAAAAGCTGCCCATCGAGACCTTTTTCAAGAAGTTTGAATTTGCCCAGATGACGCTGTCGCCCGACGGCAAGAAACTGGCCGCTCTGGCGCCCTATAAGGACCGGTACAACCTGTTCGTGATCGATCTGGAGGCTGACAAAAAAATGGCCGCCCGCCGGATCACCAACATGACCAACCGGGATATCAACTTCTTCATGTGGGGCAACAACGAACGCCTGTTGTTCCAGATGGACAAGGACGGCAACGAGTCCTTCGGTCTGTGGGCCGTCGACCACGATGGCAAGAGGGCCATGGTGCTGGCGCCGGCTGCGGACACGCAGATCAGCGGTGGCAGCTTTGTGGTCAAACAGACCTTCGTTCTCGATGTGCTCAAGGACGACGACAAGCATGTCATCGTCACCAACAATGATCGCCTGTCGGCCTATCCGGACGTGTACCGGATGAACATCTACTCGGGCCGCAAGATCGCCATCGAGCGCAACAACGGGATGATCACCAGTTGGTTCACGGACCACAAGGGCCGCCTGCGCGGCGCCGTGGAAACCGAGGCTTTGATCACGCGCGTATTGATGCGCGCCGATGAAGAGGCGGAGTGGGAAACCGTCATCGAGTTCAGTCTCGGTGACTTCGCCTTCATCCCGGTCGCCTTGTCCTATGACGAGAAGACCCTGTATGTGACGTCGAACCTCACGCCGGACGGGGAGCACCGGGACATGGCCGGTCTGTACACTTTCGATCTGGCGACCAAGACCCTGGGTGAGTTGATCTATGAGGTTGACGGGGTGGATTGCTGCGAGGTGATCCAGTCCGATCACAGCGAAAAACTCATCGGTATCACCTACAACACGGACAAGCCCCAGGTGCAGTGGCTGGACGAGAAGTTTGCCGGCATCCAGGCATCGCTGGATGCGGCGCTGCCGGACATGATCAACGACTTCACCAGCATGGACCGCAACGAGACCAAGGCCATCATCCGTTCCTGGAACTCCCGCACGCCGGGGACCTATTACCTGATGGACCTGGAGACCAGCAGCATGAAGGAAATGGCCGAGCTGGCGGACTGGATCAACCCGGCCCAGATGGCCGAGATGCGGCCCATCAGTTACCAGTCCCGTGACGGTCTCACCATCAACGGTTACCTGACCCTGCCCCCGGGCAGCGATGGCAAGAACCTGCCGTTGATCGTGCATCCCCACGGGGGTCCGTGGGCGCGGGATGGCTATAACTTCAACCGTGCCATCCAGTTCTTCGCCAACCGGGGGTATGCGGTGCTGCAAATGAACTTCCGCGGTTCCACGGGTTACGGCAAGTCCTTCCTGGAGGCCAGCTGGAAACAGTGGGGCCAGACCATGCAGAACGACATCACTGACGGACTGGCCTGGGCGGTCGAGCAGGGTATCGCCGACCCGGAGCGTGTCTGTATCTACGGTGGCAGCTATGGCGGTTACGCCACCATGGCAGGCCTGACCTTTACGCCGGATCTGTACAAGTGCGGCATCAACTACGTGGGCGTGACCGACATCGCTCTGCTGTTCGACACCATGCCCAAGACCTGGGAAGCGGTCCGTGAGGCGTTCAAGGTCACGGTGGGTGATCCGGACACCGAAAAGGAGTTCCTGGACCAGTGGTCACCGGTGAATCACGTTGAAAAGATCCAGGCGCCGATCTTCATGGCCTATGGCAAGCAAGACCCGCGTGTCGTGCTGAAGCACGCCGAGAATCTCGAGAAGGAACTGAAGAAGTACAACAAGCCCTACCAGCTCATGGTCAAGAAGGATGAAGGCCATGGTTACCGGAAGTTGGAGAATCAACTCGACTTCTACGGCACCATGGAGATTTTCCTGGCGGCGAATATCGGTAACTAAGCCAGCGGAATGGTATGACCTGAAAACGCCCCGTCTCAGGACGGGGCGTTTTTTTGTCCAGGGGTCAGGGAGAAAACGGGACAGGTTCGTTTTTTCTTCCGGTGCTGCCGAAAACGAACGTATCTTGGAAAAAACGAACCTGTCCCGTTTTCTCCCTGACCCCTGGACAAAAAAACGCCCCGTCGACCGACGGGGCGTTTTCATTTGCGGGATCCCGCTGCTGATTTAACTACCGATATTCGCCGCCAGGAAAGTCTCCATGGTGCCGTAGAAGTCGAGCTGATTCTCCAACTTCCGGTAACCGTGGCCTTCATCTTTCTTGACCATCAGCTGGTAGGGCTTGTTGTACTTCTTCATTTCCTTCTCAAGATTCTCGGCGTGCTTCAGCACGACACGCGGGTCTTGCTTGCCATAGGCCATGAAGATCGGCGCCTGGATCTTTTCAACGTGATTCACCGGTGACCACTGGTCCAGGAACTCCTTTTCGGTGT
>SMWH01000151.1 GCA_004357005.1 Gammaproteobacteria bacterium | reverse complement strand
CACTTCCGCGAATTACTGACCGCCTGGAAACACGAACTGATGGAAGAGGTCGACCAGACCATCGACCACATGAAGGACGAGGCGGCGAGCTTCCCGGATCCCAGCGACCGGGCGACCCAGGAATCCGACTTCAGCCTGGAACTGCGCACCCGCGACCGGGAGCGCAAACTCATCCGCAAGATCAACGAAGCGGTCCGCCAGCTGGATGCCAACGAATACGGCCAGTGCGAGTCCTGCGGCGTGGAGATCGGCATCCGCCGCCTCGAAGCGCGCCCCACCGCCAGTTTGTGCATCGACTGCAAGACCCTGGACGAGATCAAGGAACGCCAATCAGAGTGACGTCCATCCCACCTTGGGGAATTGGAATTGGGGGACAGTTCCCTCATTAAATTGGGGGGACAGTTCCCTCATTTCACTCGGATTCGGGCTCTCTCAGCGGACAAACATGAAATGAGGGAACTGTCCCCTTCCCGCGCCTATCGGGGTCGGTTTGCGCCGTCGCCGACCGGCCCCCTGCATTTTGGTTCGCTGGTAGCCGCCGTGGGCAGCTATCTGGAAGCACGTCGTCACGACGGCGTCTGGCTGGTGCGGGTGGATGACATCGATCCGCCGCGCGAAGTCCCCGGGGCATCGCAGCAGATCATCCACATGCTGGCCGGCTACGGCATGGTGTCCGATGAACCCGTCCTGTTTCAAAGCACGCGACAGGAAGCCTACGAAGCCGCGTTGCAGAAACTCGAACGGTCCGGCGCGCTCTTCCCTTGCGCCTGCAGCCGGCGCGACCTGGCGCTGCTTAACGTGTACCCGGGCACCTGCCGGAACGGCTTGCCATCCGGCAAACCGGCGCGCAGCCTGCGTGTCCGCGTGACGGATGAAAACCTGGTTATCGACGACGTGGTCCAGGGGGAATTCGCGCAGCGCCTGGATCTGGATGCGGGAGATTTCGTGGTTCGCCGTGCGGATGGCTACGTGGCCTATCATCTGGCCAACGTGGTGGATGATGCGGCCCAGGGAATCAGCGAGGTAGTTCGCGGCAACGATCTGCTGGACAGCACGCCGCGCCAGGTACACCTGCAGAAACTGCTGGGGCTTCCGACCCCGGGGTATGCCCACCTGCCCGTCGTCATGGGAACTGACGGGAAGAAACTCAGCAAGCAAACCGCAGCGGCACCGGTCAATGAGGCGTCCCGGGTCCCCACTCTGCTGGCGGCACTGCGCTTTCTCGGACAAGCGGCGCCGCTTGAACTGAACCGTGAATCGTTTGACGACCTGTGGTGTTGGGCGGAAGAGAACTGGAGTCTGGACGCTGTACCCGCCGCTGGCGCAGTATTGCCCGGCCAAAAGGAATGAAAAAATGAGTGAAAAGATCTACCCCGTCCCGGACCAGGTGGCGCGCTACGCCCTGATCAACGCCACCGACTACGCGGAAATGTACCGGCTTTCCATCGCAGACCCGGATGCTTTCTGGGCTGAGCAGGCGGAACTATTCATCGACTGGGAACAACCCTGGGACAAGGTCTCCGAGTCGGATTTCAGCAAAGGCTACATCCGGTGGTTCGTGGGCGCCAAACTCAACGTCTGCCACAACTGTGTGGACCGGCACCTGGAATCCCGGGCAGACCAGACCGCCATCATCTGGGAAGGCGATGACCCGGATACTCATCGCACGATCAGCTATGCACAACTCCATCGGCAAGTTTGCCGCTTTGCCAATGCCCTGAAGGCACGCAACATCGGCAAAGGCGATCGGGTATGCATTTACATGCCCATGGTCCCCGAGGCGGCGGTCGCCATGCTGGCCTGTGCGCGTATCGGCGCCATTCATTCGGTGGTGTTCGGCGGCTTCTCACCCGAATCACTGAAAAACCGGATTCTGGATGCGGATTGCTGCGCCGTTGTGACGGCAGACGAAGGCCTGCGTGGCGGCAAGAAGGTCCCGCTCAAAGCCAACACGGACCAGGCACTGGCCGATTGCCCGAATGTGCACACCAACTTCGTGCTCAAACGCACGGGGGGCGACATCGCGTGGGACGCGAACCGGGACATCTGGTATCACGAGGCCACCGAGGCCGCCTCCACCGAATGCCCCATCCAGATCATGGACGCGGAAGACCCCCTGTTCATGCTCTATACCTCGGGTTCCACGGGCAAACCCAAGGGCGTTTTGCACACGACCGGCGGCTATCTGGTGTACGCCGCCATCACCCACAAATACGTCTTTGACTACCACGAAGGCGACATCTTTTGGTGTACCGCGGATGTGGGCTGGATCACCGGCCACAGCTACATCGTTTATGGCCCGCTCGCCAATGGCGCCACGACACTCATGTTTGAAGGCGTGCCCACCTGGCCCGACGCCAGCCGGTTCTGGCAGGTGGTAGACAAGCACAAGGTCAACATTTTCTACACGGCGCCCACCGCAATCCGTGCCTTGATGGCCGTGGGCGATGAACCGGTGACTCGCACGTCACGGAAAAGCCTGCGCATCCTGGGAACCGTTGGCGAACCCATCAACCCGGAAGCCTGGGAGTGGTATTACCGCGTTGTGGGTGACAGCCGTTGTCCCGTCGTGGACACCTGGTGGCAGACAGAAACCGGTGGCATTCTCATCGCACCGCTGCCTGGCGCCACGGACCTGAAACCCGGATCCGCCGCGTGGCCGTTTTTCGGGATCGAACCGGCCCTGCTTGACGAAAGCGGGCAGGAAATCGTGGGCGCGGGGGATGGTGTGCTGGTCATGAAACAATCCTGGCCCGGCATCATGCGCACGCTCTACGGCGACCACCAGCGTTTTATCGATACCTATTTCAAAGCCTTTCCCGGTTATTTCCTCACCGGTGACGGCGCGCGTCGCGACGACGACGGTTATTGGTGGATCACCGGACGGGTGGATGACGTCATCAATGTGTCGGGACATCGCCTGGGCACGGCTGAGATCGAGAGCGCTCTGGTATTGCACGAAGCTGTGGCCGAGGCCGCGGTGGTGGGCTACCCCCACGAGACCAAAGGCCAGGGAATCTACGCCTATGTGACGCCGATGGAGGGCGTCGCCGGCGACGACGAGCTGAAGCAGGCCCTGATTCAGCATGTGCGCACCGAAATCGGGCCTATCGCCAAACCGGATGTGATCCAGTTCGCCGCCGCCTTGCCCAAGACCCGATCCGGAAAGATCATGCGGCGAATCCTGCGCAAGATCGCGGTGAACGAGATCGATCAACTGGGCGACACGTCCACGCTGGCCGACCCGTCAGTGGTGGACAGCCTGATCAAAGGACGGAGTGACCTGGGTTAGGACGCGGGGCCGCTCTGGCGGTTAGAATGAGCTTGTCAAAAAAAGGAGATCCACGGATGGGACAAAAAGTCGCACTGGTCACCGGTGGCACCGGCGGTATCGGCACAGCAATCTGCAAGGAACTGGCCGATATGGACTACAAGGTGGCCAGTAACTATCGCAACGAAGAGAAGGCACAGGCGTGGAAGAAAAAACGCGCTGACGAGGGTTACGAGTTCATCCTCGTCGAGGGCGATGTTTGTGATTACGAGGCCTGCGGACGCATGGTTGCCGAAATCGAAGAACAGGCGGGTCCGGTTGATGTGCTGATCAACAATGCAGGTATCACCCGCGACACCACGTTTCACAAGATGGATCCCTCCCAGTGGACGGATGTCATCAATACGGACCTGTCCAGCGTCTACAACGTCACGCGGCACGTGATCGAAGGCATGCGCGAGCGCCGTTTTGGCCGCGTGGTCAACATCGCCTCCATCAACGGCCAGCGGGGACAATACGGTCAGGCCAACTACGCGGCCGCCAAAGCCGGGATGCACGGGTTCTCCATGGCGCTGGCCCAGGAATCCGCCAAACACGGCATCACCGTGAACACCGTTTCCCCCGGCTATATCGCCACCGATATGGTCATGGCGGTACCGGAACGCGTACGCGAAAAAATCGTGGCCCAAATCCCCATGGGCCGGCTCGGCTACCCTGAAGACGTGGCGCATGTGGTGGGATTCCTCGTCTCCGACAAAGCCTGTTTCATTACGGGCGCCAACCTGTCAGTCAACGGCGGACATTACATGGGCTGGTAAGCACGGAGTTGTAGACACCATCCAGTACAGGGGCGCAACTGGCGCCCCTGCAAATAACGTGTTAGCTTCGGGAAATGGGCGACTCGAGAATCATAAAGAAATACCCGAACCGCAGGCTCTATGACACGGCGATCAGCAGCTATATCACCCTCGAAGACGTCAAACGACTGATTCGTGACGACGTGGACTTCCATGTGGTCGACGCCAAGACCAAAGAAGACATCACCCGCAGCGTCATGCTGCAAATCATCACCGATTACGAGGATCGCGGGCAGCCGATCCTGACGACGGAGATGCTCGCCCACATCATCCGCTTCTACGGAGACGCTCTCCAGGGTTTCATGTCCACCTATCTGGAAAAAAGCATGCAGGTGTTCGTGGGACAGCAGGACCAGTTCCGAAAACAGATCGATAACCTGGTGGGAACAGGCCCCTGGAACCTGATGACGGACCTCACGGAGCGCAACCTCGACATGTGGCGGCAAATGCAAACGGGTTTCCTTTCAGAACAAGCTTCCCGGGAAAAAGAAGACGCCGCTGAAGCAGACGAGCCATCCACGTCCGACAGCGAACCCACGACCTGAAGGCGATTGACCTTCCACGGCGTGGCCGCTACTATCCATGCCGCACTGCGGCACCCCTTCACTGACTGAAACCGCTGCAGAATCTCACGTTCATGGCGCATTGCACCATGCCCGGCACCGAGAGGGCCGCGCCGCAGATACGCCAAAAACAGGGTCGCACGGCAAGTGCGCGAAAAGGAAAGGAGAGCTGAATGACGGACCGTCTCGCCCTGGTGACAGGGGGTACGGGGGGAATCGGCACGGAGATCTGTGCTGAACTGGCGCAACAGGGGTATCGCGTCGTCGCGACCGACCTTCCTAACGGTGGGGCCAACGGCAACGCCCACGGTAACGGAGGAATCGCCGAGTGGCGACGGGGACTCCAGGAACGCGGACTGGATGTCGCCTTCGAACCCGCTGACGTTTCCGATTTCAAATCCTGCTTGCAACTCGCCCGAACACTGGAGCGTGACTACGGTACTGTAGAAATTCTCGTGAACGGTGCGGGTATTACCCGGGACAGTACCCTGCGCAAGATGAACCTGGTTCAATGGGATGAAGTTCTGCGCGTCAACCTGGACAGCGTGTTCAACATCAGCCGTCAGTTCATCGACGGAATGCTCCACCAGGGTTTCGGCCGTATCGTCAACATCGCATCGGTTAACGGCCAACGCGGTCAATTCGGACAGACGAATTACTCTGCCGCCAAGGCCGGCATGCACGGTTTCACCATGGCGCTCGCCCGTGAAACCGCCGGCAAGGGTATCACCGTCAACAGCGTATCCCCCGGCTACGTGGAAACGAACATGGTGATGTCGATCGCGGAAAAGATCAGGGAAAAGATCATCAAGCAGATTCCGGTCGGACGTTTCGCGCATCCTGCGGAGATTGCCCGGCTGGTCGGTTTCCTGGCCGCCGATGAGTCCGGTTATATTACCGGCGCCAATATTCCCATCAACGGCGGTTACCGTATCGGCACCTGACAACGAATCGCGCCACGAAGGGCGCTCCTACCTGTAGGAGCGGCTTTGTAGGAGCGGCTTTCCAGCCGCGAATCCTTTCATTATTCGCGCCACGAAGGGCGCTCCTACAGGATGGCGACGCCTCAACTAGCGGCTCGGGAACTGGCCCTGGACCCGCCTTGAAGCCGGATCGGACCGGGAAACGGTGTCTGTCGGGGTCTTCGCTGACTTGCCCGTCTGGACGGCCAGCGCGGCTTCCCGCCGCTCTTCCTCCAGCACTTCCCTGTGAAATCTCACCCATTGGTTCATTGCTGCACCCTCATCAAAAAGTGTTATCCATACATATACAAAGACGCTCAGACCGGCAAAAAAGTTGCTAGGCCATTAGTCACCCAGCCCATTGGTCACGCCCAACTGGGGACAGGGCAGTTTCGGTGACAGTACACTTATCTCCTGCCCGGGAGCGTACCTGCCTTGTCCGGTGGGCGTGGGAGATAAGTGTACTGTCACCGAAACT
>SMWH01000150.1 GCA_004357005.1 Gammaproteobacteria bacterium | reverse complement strand
CCAGACAAAAGCCAACATTCCCCCGATCAAGCCCTGCATGAAGCCCTGAGCCGCAGAGAACGCCAGATCATGGACATCCTCTACCGGCACCGTGAAGCCACCGCCGCTGACGTACGGGCTGAATTGCCTGATCCGCCCAGCTATTCGGCGGTTCGGGCCTTGCTGAGCAAGTTGGAGAAAAAGGGCACCGTACAGCATCGGGTGGACGGGCCGCGCTACGTTTTTGCGCCGGTTGCGGCCAGAGACGTTGCCCGTGAGTCGGCCCTGAAGCGTCTGGTGGCCACTTTCTTTGACGGGTCCCCCGCGGCTGCCGCCAACGCTCTTTTGGACATGAACGGTGACGACCTCTCCGTTGAGGAAATGGACAGGCTGTTCAAACAGATCGAACAGGCAAGGAAAGACGGGTGAATCCATTGTTGACGACCGCGATCACCCTGGCGCTCAAGGCGGCAGTGGGCATCGGGGTGGTGTTCGCACTGTGGCGGTTGTCCCGACGCGCTCCGGCGCAAGTGCGACACGCGTTGCTCGCTTCTGCCTTGTTGAGCGCGTTGCTGATGCCTGTGCTGGCCGTCCTGACGCCTGTCATCCCGGTTCCCGTGCTGCCCGTCATGATGCCGAGTCCGCTCATTGCGGCAATGGGCGCGGATGCCGCAACGCCGGTGGGGGCCGCTTTGGGCAACCCGTCGGGAACGATGCTGATTGTGTCGCTGTATCTGGCGGGTGTCGTGGCAATTCTTCTGTCCCAGGTAAATTCTTTTTTGCGATTGCGTGCCCTGAAGCTGCGGTTGGCCAAACCGGCGTTGCGGGCGCGTTTCGACCTGTACCGAGACGCTTTTCCTGGCCACCGACGGGTGCGTCTGCGCGAAGGACCCGGTGTCGGTACGCCGATGACCTGGGGCTTTTTCCGTCCCGTACTCGTCATGCCGTCATGTGCCGCGCGCTGGTCCGATCAACGCATCGACGAGGCTTTGATACATGAATTGGCACACATCCGGCGTGGGGACTGGCTCGTGCAACGCCTGGCGGCTGTGTGCTGTGCTGTTTACTGGTTCCTGCCCCCCGTGTGGTACATGGCAGGGCATCTGCGTATGGAAGCCGAACACGCCTGTGACGACGTGGTTGTGAGTCGTTTCGGGTCAAGGGCGGATTACGCCACGCACCTGGTTGAACTGGCGCGTTCCCAGTACCCGGGAATGCATTTTCCGGCCGTCGCCATGGCGACGGCGTCACCGCTCGGCCAACGGATCCAGGCCATTCTTGATTCCGAAAAAAGGAGACATGCCATGCATCCACGCACACTCTGCGCGGTGTTCAGTTTGCCACTGGGCCTGTTTGTCGCGCTGGCTGCCATACAGGTAACCGCCGCGGAGGCGCCGGCGCCGCTGGCCGATGTAAGCAGCGTTCGTGATGTCAACGGCGTCCCTGGTATGAACAGCGGTCCCGGCCCGTCGCCGGTGCTCGCGTCTGTACCTGCGGTAATGCTGGCGGCTTCCGCGGCGCCGGCCGTCGCTTCCGCGCCCGGGGCCACGCCCGGCGTCGCGCCCGTGCTTGCGCCGGCGGCAGACCCAACTCCGGCGGCCCCCGCGGCACGGGCCGTCGCTTCCGCGCCCGAGGCCACGCCCGTCGTGGCGTCCGGTGATGTGGCGGCGCCTGAAGCTGTGCTTGCGCCTGCAGCAGACACAGCTCCGGCGGCACCGGTCGCACCCGTGGTACCGGTGGCCCCAGCCGTGCCCGAAGCCCCAGCGGCCCCTGCCGCAGCAGCGCCCCCAGCGGCATCGGAGGGTGCGGTGGCGCCGGAGGTTGCCCGGCGGGACTTTCAGGAACAACGGGAACGACAACAGGCGCAACGTGAGTTGGCACGCGCGGAAAGAGAACTGCTCGATGTTGCACGGGATGCGGCGGGCGCCCAGCGTGACATGGAACGTGAGCAGCGTCGTGAGTATGCTCAAGCCCGGGAATTCGCGGGCTTTGATGGTCAAAGGGCCCAACAACGGGCCATGCATGCGGCGCAACGTGGGGCGGCGCGCTCACTGCGTGCCGAGCAACGAGAACTCACAGAGCAGGAACAGGAACTCCGCCGGGCCGGGTCGCGCACCCGACGGAGCGTTGAATCGGACGATGAGCTGCCTGTTGACTAACGTCGATAATACCGGTCCTTGACCGAATCGCTCCGATACCCGTAATTGGGGGCAGACCGGTAGCCCTGGTGCCGGGCATCGTAGCGGTCGCGTTCGAGACGGATCGCAGCGCGGAGTTCGTAGAAAGCATCAGCCATCCGGCGCCAGGATTCCTGTACGACCTCATACGTCGCGCCGTAAGCCAAACCCTGACGCGGGCCATCACTGATCCGGTATTGTCCGGTGCCGTAGTCCTGATGGTGGCTCATGTTGTACGGGAACGGTGCGAACCGCACGATGTTGCTCCCATGCCGGTAGGTGAGCTGGTGCTTCAGCTCCCGCGCCTGGAAAAAACGTGTCGCCAGTACTTCCCAGGATACCCACAGCTGTTCGAAAGACCGCCGATAACGGAGCTGGTCATTGAATTCCCTGGAAGCGTGGGACACGGCGCCCGCCAGTAAGGCCTCGCGGGAACGGCCATCCACATAGTGGGTGGTAGCCTGCCATTGCGCGGCTGCCCGGGCCAGATGCTCTGCCGCATGGTCGACACGGGGCACCGGGTGGCCGGCCAGCGCCGAAGCGCTCACGCCCAGCCAGAGCCCTGCAATCAGGAAGGTTGGATATCGTGTGTTCATTAGCTGCCTCCTTAACCACACTGGATGGTGAGGCCAGTGTGGGCCCGGAGGCATGAACTGGCGCTGAATCGGCCGTTCAGGACCCGTTCAGCTAACGGGTCGCACAATAGGCACACGCTGGTTTGGCAGGCCCGTGTTACGAGCAAACGGGCCACGAGGAAACGGGTCATGAGGAAAACGGTCATGATGAAACGGGAAGCACATAAACGACTGGCCGCCAGAAAATGGAGCCTTTTGCCGGCGGTGGTGTTGCTGGTTCTGATGTCATCCAACGCGCATGCCTGGGGTTATGGTCCGGGTTACGGTTACGGCTGGCACGGTGGTTACCGACACGGTGGTGGCTATGCCGCCGGTGCTTTTGTTCTGGGCGGTCTCCTGGGCTATGCGATTTCCAGCTCCAGCCAACCACGCTACGTGGTTGCTCAACAGCCGGTCTATGCGCAACCGCGCTATTCATCCGGTCAGTCCGTTGCTTACGGCCAGTCGGTTCCGCGTTCGAGCCTGCGGGCATCGAGGGACAACCGGGCCATTTTCAGACCGGGCAGTTATCCGCGTTATTACCTGCGTGATGCGGACGGGAATTGTTATCTCGTCAACACCTTCGAGAACGGAGATGAAACCTGGACCGCGGTTCCGGCGGTGAACTGTCAATAAATGAGCAGGGGCAAAGCCAGCAGGTAAGCAAGCGCGGTAATCAGGACGATCCCTATCAGGTTGAGGCCTATTCCGGCGCGCATCATTTGTGCGATATCAATGTGTCCTGAACCGAACACGATAGCGTTGGGTGGAGTCGCTACCGGCAACATGAAGGCGCAACTGGCGGCGATGGTCGCCGGAACCGCGAGAAGCAGGGGATGAAAACCCATGGGCGGCGCGATTGCAGCAAGTATGGGCACCAGCGCGGCAGTAGTGGCGATATTGCTGGTGAGTTCTGTCAGAAAAATCATCATGGTGACGACGACGATGATCATCACCAGGACCGGCACCGTCCCGAGAGCAGCCACCTGGCTGCCGATGAATTCGCTCACGCCATTGCGTGAGATCGCCCCCGCCAGACTCAAACCACCACCGAACAGCAGCAGCAATCCCCATGGCAGGCGCGTCGCAGTTTCCCAATCCATGGCGAACACCCGTTGTCGTATGTTAACGGGGCTCACAAACAGCACCAGCGCCGCGACGATGGCAATACCTGCGTCCGTGAGGCCGGCGAGGGGGCGAGTATCAAAAAATGTCAGTTGGGTCAGCAGTGGGCGCGTCATCCAGGCCGTTGCGGTCAACACGAAAACCACGAGCGTAATGCGTTCTCCGCGGTTCATCGGTCCGAGGGAGCGGAACATGCGCGGTATCGTGTCCGTGCCCCCGGCGATCCGTTCATCCTTGAGAGGAAACAGCACGCGGGTCAGGAGGAACCAGGTAATGGGGACGAAAACAATCACCAGCGGCAAACCGACGGCCATCCAACGAGCGAAACTGATCGAAATCCCCAGTTCGCTTTCCGCAAACGATGCCAGAAAAAGGTTGGGTGGCGTACCGATCAAGGTGCCGATTCCCCCGATCGAAGCCGCATAGGCGATTCCCAGCAACAGCGCAGGCGCGAAGCTCGTTGCGGGTGCGGTTACGGGGCTCTTGTCGCCACCCACATTGCGTTCTAGACCGATCACGCTCAATGCAATGGGAAGCATCATGATGGTGGTGGCGGTGTTGGAAACCCACATGCTCAAAAAAGCAGTCACCGCCATGAATCCGGCGACAATTCGGGCAAGGCGGGTGCCGGCAAATCGCAGTGCACCAAGCGCGATCCGTTGGTGGAGTCCCCAGCGTTGCATGGCCAGGGCGATGACGAAGCCACCCATGAAAAGAAAAATGAGTTCATGGGCATAAGGTGCGGCGGTTTCGCGTATCCCACCGGCGCCGAAGAGCGGGAGGATCGCCAGGGGGAGTAATGCGGTGGCGTAAACGGGGATCGCGGCGGTCATCCACCAGACCGCCATCCAGGCCGCCAGCGCGGCGGTTACCCGACCGGCGGCGACGAATTCGACCGTATTGCCCTGGGGATCAGCATAGCTTTCCGGCAGAAAAAACCAGGTCAGGAGTGCGAGGGCGGGGCCCAGGGCCAGACCGGCCCACTGTATATACGTTCGCATGCCGCTGTCGTTTGGCATGAGCCAAGGATACCCTGTGTTTCCAGCCGGGGGTCTCAGCGGGTGCTTTCAGTCCGTACTTTCGAGAATCTCGATGATCTCGCCGAGACTTTCACGCTGTTCCCGGGCGAACTCCAGTGCGGCATCGGGCGTTCCGTCTTTCATCTCGGTGCTGGCGCCGTGTTCCAGCAGGACGCGCACGATGTCGGTGTAACCACCATCTACGGCAATCAGCAGCGCGTTCAAAGGATCCTCGCCCATGGACTCTTCATTGATTTTTGCCCCGTTTTCCGCGAAGAACCGTACCATTTCCAGGTTGCCCTTGTGGGCCGCGAGCATCAACGCTGTCCAGCCCTTGTCGTTGGCGGCTTCCAGATTCGCTCCCGCTTCCACCAGAACGCGCGTGGTCGTGACATCTTCGTTATCGATGGCCAGACTCAGAGCCCAGGACAGCCTGGTGCGGGCGTCCACATCGGCGCCTTCGCTGACCAGTAACTGGATGACCTCGTCGTTTTCTTCCTT
>SMWH01000149.1 GCA_004357005.1 Gammaproteobacteria bacterium | reverse complement strand
TCACCGCCGGAAAACAGGACAGGTTCGTTTTTAATTCGGGGACAGAAAAAGGGGACAGTTTCCCCATTTCCCGGGTCCTGGAGTAGACGTTTGGGTCCGGGATGAAATGGGGGAACTGTCCCCTTTTTCTGTCCCCGAATTAAAAACGAAGCTGTCCTGTTTTTTGTCAACGGGCCGCGGCGCGTTCCTTTTCGATCAGAACGCGCCGGAGGATCTTGCCGGTGGGAGATTTGGGGATCTCGTCAATGAACTCCACGGCCCGAATCTTCTTGTAGGGTGCAACCTGGCTGGCTACATACCCGATAACCTGGTCCTCCGTGAGCTTCACGGCCACCACAAAAGCCTTGGGGATCTCGCCTGCCTCCTTGTCGGGGACGGGAATCACCGCGGCATCCGAGATCTGCGGGTGCTTGAGCAGCACCGCTTCGAGTTCCGCGGGGGCGACCTGGTAACCCTTGTACTTGATGAGCTCCTTGACCCGGTCAACGATATAAAAGCAGCCGTCTTCATCCACGGAAGCGATATCACCGGTGCGCAGCCAACGATCCCGACTCAGACAGTCTTCGGTCGCATCCGGGTTGTTCAGATAACCCTTCATCACCTGGGGCCCGCGAATCAAGAGTTCGCCCTGCTCACCGGGTCCCAGGTCATCGCCCGAGACCACATCAACGATGCGGGCTTTCGTGCCCGGGATCAACTGGCCGACGGACCCGAGTTTGCGCGGCTGCACGACACCGGAATCAAAAAGCACAACGGGACTGGTTTCGGTCAACCCGTAACCCTGCGCCACTTCGCAACCGAGCCGCTCGGAACATGCTTTCGCGACATCCTCGCTCAGGGGCGCCGCGCCGGACAGAATCGCCCGGAGTTTCTTGAGCTTGTAGTTGTCCACCAACGGGTGTTTGGCCAGGGCCAGGATGATGGGCGGCACGAGGTGCGCATAGCTGACATCATATTTCTGCGCCGTTTCCAGCCAGGTTTCCAGATCGAAACGCGGCAGCGTGACCACCGTGCAACCGAAGTACGGCGCGGCGGCCAGAAACATCAACATTCCGTAGATGTGAAAGAACGGCAGCACGGCCAGACAGGTGTCGTTCTCGTTCATCATCAAGGGACTATCGATGGCTGCAAGTTGCGCCACGTTGGCCACGAGATTGTGGTGGCTGAGCATCACGCCCTTGGGAAGTCCCGTCGTACCGCTGGAGTATGGAAGAACGACAGTCTGCCCGGGATCGAAAGTTGCTTCCGGCGCGGGCAGTTCGTCTTCCATCAGCGAATCAAAGGAGATGGCGCCTGATTCCTCGCCGAACACGATGAAGTGCTCGATTCTCGCGGCCAGCGCGGCGGCACGCGCCTTCGCCGCCAGCATCGGCGTCGTAAGCAGAAAGCGTGCGCCGGAGTCGCGCAATTGCTTGGCAAGCTCGGTTTCCCGGAACAGGGGATTGACCGTCGTAATGATCCCGCCGAGGGTGGCCGCGGCGTGAAAAGCTATCAGGTACTCGGGTAGATTGGGGGAATAGATGGCCAGCACGTCGCCGCGGCCGAATCCCAGATTCGCCAAACCACCGGCCACACGACTGATGCGCTCGTTGAGTTGCGCGTACTGGATGACACGCCCGCTCACTCCATCAATGAAAGCCGGTTTGCCGCCCAAACGCTGTACTCGACCGAGCACGTACTCGGTCAGCGAAATGCTGGGCACCTCCAGTTCCGGCTGGTTACTGCGGAATTCCACCGAGCCCCCTGATCAAAAAACGGGACAGGTTCGTTTTTCCTGCGTTCCAGCGGAAAGCCTGCTTACGACACAATCAGACGAACCCTGCCCCCAGCGGCACAGCCTCCTCCAGACTGTACCCATGCCACGCCAAGCAAGGATAAACCCGGGCGGCATCGTTTACCACGTCCTGAACCGGGCGGCCCGACGAAAGCGCATTTTTCGATACCCTGCGGACTATCGCGCCTTCGAGACATGCCTCGCCGAGACCCGGGAAATGAAGAAAATGCGCATTCTGGCGCATTGCATCATGCCGAATCATTGGCATTTGGTCCTTCGGCCTGGGCACGATGGCGCGCTCGGACCGTTCATGCAGAGACTCACCATCACCCACGTGCGCCGATGGAAAGAACCGCATGATGAGGTGGGCCTGGGGCCGCTCTATCAGGGACGTTATAAACCAATCCCGGTACGCAGCGATGAACACCTCCTGGTGCTGATTCGCTGGGTGGAAGCCAATGCCCTGCACGCGGGCCTGGTAAACCGCGCAGAGGACTGGCCATGGTCCACTGCCTCCAGCAGATACGGCAAGCATGGCAACCCCACCGTCCTGTCCGGGTGGCCCGTACCGAAACCGAGCAACTGGCACGCGTGGGTCAACGAATCCTGGGAACCCATTCAGCTGAAACGCATCCGGGAATGTGTACAGAAAAACCGGCCATTTGGACCCAATGCCTGGGCGAACGAAACGGCAAAGAAACTGGGAATTGAATCGAGTCTACGTGCGCGAGGCCGTCCGCGAAAAAACGAAACTGTCCCGTTTTAGGTGATGGTGACGCGGGCGAAGCGTCGCTTACCCACCTGATAAACGGCCGGATCACCCTTCTCAATGATCAGTTTAGGATCACTGATCCGTTCCCCGTCGATGCGCACCGCCCCCTGTTTGATCATTCGCAGGGCTTCCGAGGTACTGGCCGTCAGACTCGCTTCCTTGAGCAGGTTGGCGATGGGTAAACCATCGTCATCCGTCTTCAGACTGAACTCAGGCATGTTCTCGGGGATAGCGCCTTTCTGGAACCGATCCACAAAGGTCCGGTGCGCTTTCCGGGCGGCTTTCGCGTCATGAAAGCGCGTGATTATCTCTTCGGCCAACAGGAACTTGACGTCCCTGGGATTCTTCCCGTCCGCTACCTGTTCCTTCAGCGTCTCGATCTCGTCAGCGCTGCGGAATGACAACAACTCGAAGTATCGCCACATGAGGTCGTCGGAGATGGACATGAGCTTGCCGAACATCTCGTCTGGCGGCTCCGCGATGCCGATGTAGTTGTCCAGGGACTTGGACATCTTCTGCACGCCGCCCGTCCCCTCCAGCAGCGGCATGGTCAGAATCACCTGGGGCTCCTGCCCCATTTGCTGTTGCAGCGTGCGCCCAACCAACAAATTGAATTTCTGATCCGTGCCACCGAGCTCTACATCTGCTTTCAGGGCAACAGAGTCATAACCCTGCACCAACGGATACAGAAACTCGTGAATCGCAATGGACTGACCACTCGCGTAACGTTTCTTGAAATCGTCGCGTTCGAGCATGCGCGCGACCGTGTAACGGGAAGCCAGCCGCACCACATCCGCCGACGACATGGCGTCCATCCACCGGGAATTGAAATCGATGCGCGTTCTTTCCGGATCGAGAATTTTGTAGATCTGTTCCTCGTAGGTACGAGCGTTCTCGGCAATCTCTTCGCGCGTTAACGGCTTGCGGGTGACGTTCTTGCCGGAAGGATCACCGATCATCCCGGTGAAGTCACCGATGAGAAAGATGACCTCGTGCCCCAGTTCCTGGAACTGGCGCATCTTGTTGATCAGCACCGTATGACCCAGGTGGATATCGGGTGCCGTTGGGTCGAAACCCGCCTTGACCCTCAGCGGTCGGCCCTTTTTCAGTTTCTTGACGAGCTCGTCCTCGACGATGATCTCGTCCGCGCCGCGGCGGATCTCGGCCAGCGCGGTGTCCAGCGTACTCATGGGTGCTTTTCCCTGCCCGTTATTGCGGTTGTGCGGACCGTTTTTGAGGGCCAGGCGGGGCCCTTTCGTCAAAATTTGCCGCAAGGGGGCATCCTGTCATATCGTGCACTACGGCAACAGCGCGGGGGGCCATTTGACGCTGTTTGAGCCCAGCGGCTAAGGTAGCCGCGGCAAAAGGACGAGGCGCGTCGGTGGCTAACGAACGATTCATACAGCGGGATTTCAAGTCCATGGCCAGCCGCCCGCGGCACGGGCCCCGCACCCCGCGCGGTCACTTCAACGCCCAAACCCTGATGAACCATCCCCTGATAAACAAGGTTCGCAGTTTGCACCCGGCCACCTGGGTCCTGGCAGCGGCCGTGGCGCTGGCCACCATCGGAATCAACCAGATCACCGGTACGGGCGCTGCGGCGTCAACCGGGTTCGTCCAGTCCAGCCTTGAGGTTCCCGTGATGAGGGCAGTGCCGCCGGCCGCGGAAATCGAAGAGCCCGAGTGGACCGTCGCGCAGGTTCGCTCCGGTGACACCCTCGCCGACATCTTCAGCCGTCAGGGCTTGAGTGCCCGCACGGTGCACAACGTGGTCAATATCGATTCAGAGACCCAACGACTCACACGCATTTACCCGGGCGACGAGGTGCTGTTCCACATCCCCGAACCCGGCGAGTTGCACGCCTTGCGCTACGAACTGGACGAAGTGCGTTTGCTGGAAGTTTTGAGGGCCGATGATGGCTTTAAAGCCTCCATTATCGAACGTCCCCTGGACCGGCGCATCGTAAACTCCACGGGCGCCATCGAGAGTTCGCTGTTCGTGGCCGGCCAGAATGCCGGCATGTCCGATGCGCTGATCATGAAACTGGCTGCCATCTTCGGTTGGGATATTGATTTCATCCTGGATATCCGTGCCGGCGACACTTTCACGGTAGTTTACGACGAGGTCTGGCGGGACGGTGAAAAACTGCGCGACGGAGACATCCTCGCGGCGGAGTTCCTGAACCGCGGCTAATCGTTCTACGCCGTACGCTACACGCCCGCCGGCACCGATCACCCCGAATACTATGACGCCGACGGCCGCAACCTGCGTAAGGAATTCCTGCGGTCGCCGCTGGATATCACCCGGGTGACTTCGCGTTTCACCATGAAGCGCTTTCACCCGATTCTCAAAGTCAACCGCCCGCACCGCGGCGTTGACTACGGCGCGGGTTCCGGGACGCCGGTCAGGGCCACGGGTGACGGCAAGGTGATATTTGCCAGCAAGAACAACTCCTACGGCAACCACGTGATCATCCAGCACGGCAGCCAGTACAAAACTCTGTACGGACACCTGTCGAAATTCGGCAAGGGCGTGCGCAGGGGCACGCGGGTGCGTCAGGGACAGATCATCGGTTATGTGGGGTCCACGGGGCTGGCCACGGCCGCACATCTGCACTACGAGTTCCGTGAAAACGACCAACACCGTGATCCACTGCGTATCCGTTTCCCCAAGGCCGACCCGTTACCCAGTAACGAGATGGCCGTGTTCGAGCGCCAGGCCAGACCCCTGTTGGCGCAACTGGACCTGCTTCGCTCCAACCACGTGCTGGCCGATGCGGGCAGCGGGGCTGGCGCCGCGCCGCCTGCCGAGTAAGTCATGAGTACCCTCTTCGTTGGGCTGATGTCCGGCACCAGTGTGGACGCCGTGGACGTGGCGCTGGTGGACATGGATATTTCCCCGCCCTGCCTGCTCACCGCGCGCAATCACCCCATTCCGAAGGAATTGCGAAAAACGATACGCCGCCTGGCGACCGAACCCGCTGTAGATGCTGGTGAAATGGGCCGACTGGATGTGGAAACCGGGGAACTGTTCGCTGAAGCCGCGTTGACGCTGATCAAGGACGCCGGGTTCGAACCCCGGGATATCACCGCCATCGGATCACACGGGCAAACCATCCGTCATGAACCCGATGCGTCGCCACCCTGCTCGATACAGATCGGTGATCCGAACATCATCGCGGAGCGCACCGGGATACTCACAGTGGCGGATTTTCGGCGTGCGGATCTGGCCGCCGGCGGTCAGGGCGCGCCGCTTGCGCCGGCTTTTCACGCGGCCATTTTCCAATCGGAGATTCAAAACCGGGCGGTACTCAACATCGGAGGCATCGCCAACGTCACGCACCTGCCCATGAACGCGCGGATCACCGGTTTGGATACGGGCCCGGGCAACACCCTGCTCGATGCCTGGGCGCGAAAACACCTGCAAACCG